>NZ_CEYLVT010000001.1:10359-123948 GCF_982860115.1 Moorena sp. | reverse complement strand
CCCTAGTCCCTAGTCCCTACTCCCTACTCCCTACTCCCTACTCCCTACTCCCTTTGCTAAATCACTAATCACTAATCACGCAAACCCTATGCCAAATACATTAAACAGACAACTAAACGGAGATCGTGCCCCCCAACAACACCAAGAAACCTTGACTTCTCCAACACCAGCTCCATCTCGGGATGATTGGTCTGATGCCACTCAAGAACTCCTCGATAGTTTACCCCAAGTTTGGACAAGGGGACTGATGTACTTTCTAATCGCATTTGTTGGCATCAGTTTGCCCTGGGCTATACTATCTCAAGTAGATGAAACCGGTACCGCTAGGGGACGACTAGAACCGAAAGGAAAAACGGTGAGGCTGGATGCAGCTGTGGCGGGAACCGTAGCAGATATTAAGGTAAAAAAGGGAGATAAAGTAGACGCTGGACAACAGTTATTAGTATTAGAATCTGAGTTAGTTAATTCAGAGCTAAGGCAAGTACAAGATAAGTTAAAAGGTCAATTAAATCGCTTGTCTCAGTTAGAATTGCTGAAAAATCAATTAGTGGTAGCATTGGCAACTCAGCAGCAACAAAATCAAGCTCAAGTGTTGGAAAAACAAACACAAGTAGACCAAGCGCTACAGAATCTGGAGGCTCTGAATAATTCCTATGATTTACAAAAAGAAGAAAAGTTAGCTCAAGTTAATCAAGCGCATCAGACCTTTAAACTTAGTCAAAAGTCTTTTAATATAATTGAGAATCGTTTGGATAATGCTGAGCGGGAAGTGAACCGTTACAAGGATGCCTATCAGGAAGGGATTGTTTCGGAAATCCAAGTAGTAGACCGGGAAGATTTGCTACAGGAGAGGCAACGGTTGTATGAACAAACCAAGTCAGAGATTGAGCAGAGTAAGTTACGTCTAACTGAACAACAGAGTAGTTATGAACGAACCCTTAGACAAGCGCGAGCAGAGATTGAACAGGCACAGTTACGACTAAAGGAACAAGAAAGAAGTTATCAGACTCTGAGCCACTCGGGTAAATTAGCGCTGCTGAGGGTGGAGGAACAATTGAAGAATTTGGATACACAAATAACTACCCTCAATTCAGAAATTTCTCAAAGTAAGGGTGAGATTAACTCGTTGCAGCTTCAGTTAAAGCAACGAGTGTTAAAGGCACCGGTCAGTGGTACGGTGTTTGAATTACCGATTCAAGCGGCTGGAGCGGTAGTGCAGTCAGGAACTATGGTGGCGGAAATTGCACCCTCAGGTTCGGTGTTGGTAATTCGAGGGCAGATGGCAACGACTGAAAGTGGTTCTTTAGAGACAGGAATGCCAGTGAAGTTGAAGTTTGATGCCTATCCGTTTCAGGATTATGGAGTCGTAGCAGGAGAGTTAGTAGATATTTCTCCTACTACCTCTGAGGTGGATACTCCTAATGGCAAGAGGGCGGTTTATGATTTAGAAATTGAACTGAAGCAGGATTGTATACCTTCCGCTGATAAGTGTATTGCCTTGCGTCCTGGAGATACGGCCATGGCTGAGGTGATTGTGCGCCAGCGTCGGATTATTGATTTTATCCTCGATCCCTTTAAGAAGTTACAGCAGGGAGGGTTGAAATTGTAGATGTCTAATCGGGCGATGGTCAGATGGCCAGATGAAATTGATATGTAACACTGATAATTATAGAACAACTAATCAAGAGATAAATTAGCTCACAAGTTATGGTTAATTCCCACCCAAAGATGACTATTACTAAGGAAGATATTTGGCATCAAGTTAAGCTATCGGGTAATATTCCTGATCTAGTTGAGGAGATTCTTACTCGTCAGGTGATCAAGGATGCTGTAGATGAAGCGGGGATAACTATTGAGGTTGAAGAACTTCAGAAAGTAGCTGACCAAATGCGATTAATGAACAACCTCAGTAGTGCTGATGAAACTTGGGCTTGGTTAGAACAACGTGGTATGTCTCTAGATGATTTTGAAGAAGTTGTCTATGATACGGTTAGCTCTGGAAAGTTATCTGCTCATTTATTTGGGGATAACGTTGAGTCTTATTTTTATGAAAATCAGTTGGATTATGCGGGTGTGGTGATGTATGAAGTGGTATTAGATGATCAGGATTTGGCTCTGGAACTTTTCTATGAAATTCAGGAAGGGGATGTGAGTTTTTATGATGTGGCTCACGAGTATATTCAGGACCAGGAGTTACGTCGAAAAGTTGGCTATCGGGGCATAATGTACCGTAACGATTTGAAGCCCGAGATTTCGGCTGCTGTTTTTGCTGCTAATCCCCCAGAGGTGCTTAAGCCGATTGTGACTGCTCAGGGAGTGCATTTGCTTTTGGTGGAGGAGATTGTTCAAGGGGAATTGGATGAGCAGATGCGGTATCAAATTATCTCGGATTTATTTAGTGCATGGCTGAAGCAACAAATTGAGAAAATTGAGGTGGTGAAAAATCTGGAATTATCGACTACAACGTCAGAGGACTAAATTTAGTAGATATTTCTGAATTAATCGAATAATCCTCTGATAGATACCAGAGGATTATTTAATACCTAATTAGGTATTTGATCAGAACAGCTCTTCAATAGCGTCTCCCAGGGTACTACCAGCACTGATTCCGGAAAAAATGCCAGCAGGCCCACCGAGCAAGCCTCCTGCGATACCTCCTACAATACCTCCAATTAGTTTTCCTAGAAAGCCACCTCCAAGGATAACAGCCATTTCTTCGGCTGATAATTCAGTTAACATAGAATTTTCATCTAGTTCAGCCGAATTTAGATCTGAGATTGTAATTCTAGCCATTCGTAAATGTCCTATTTACAGTAATTATTATTGTTTAAAATTAGACTTTTAATTGCCTAATTACATTACTATAATCTGGGATTTATTTCAGAACAGCAAGGGATTAATCAAGGAAAAAAGTGACAAAAGTAATTCAGTTATATCTTGGTTGATTGTCAGAATATATATACTAGGATATTTAGAGGTTTTATTGCCTTATCCCATGACTATAATCTGGGATTTATTCCAGGATTTCAAGGGGGTAATCAATGAAAAAAGTGACAAAAGTAATTCAGTGATGTCTTGGTTGATTTGAAAAATAACCCTACTAGTGGGTCAAGTCATAACAAGTATCAAGTAAACTTGACCAAATATCTAAGTTTTGAGAAACTAAATTCAATTAGTTATATTTTTGTTGCTTGTGCGTCGCTCCCTTGAAAGCTAGAGCTGAGAAAACCTCATAAAACAATTCCACTCAAGATAAATCTTGGGTGGAATCAGAATCAGTAGTATAGCGCTATGGGCAAGGCAAGAGGCAAAAGGCAACAGGCAACAGTTTACTACAACAGCTTTTGCTGATTGTATAAATCTCAAACACCTTAATAGGTAGTGCTATAGAGTTCCAGGGATGGAGTTGAGTTAATTGACATTAGGTATCATTGCTTGGGAATCAAAAGCGTTCGCGTAGCGTGACCTACGGTCAATCGCATTCGCGCAGCGGAGGCCGAAGGCCACAAGCGTGACCATCGGTCAATCGCATTCTTATTCCCTACACCTTGCCCCATTAGTATTGTTCTGACTCCTCATCCCCCCACTCCTCCCACTTCTCCCTAAAAGCACCTAATCCCTAGTGCCTGATTATTTTCATCCAAAAATTCAATCAAACTTTACACAAACAACATAAAATTTTACCAAAATCTAAAATTAGATAAAAATCATCCAAAAAAACGACAAAATAAGCCAAAAATTGGCCAAAATCATCCAAAAAATCCACAATACTAGGTAAATTTGACTATTAAAACCAACATAAAAGCCAACATCCACCCTCGATCATCAAAACAATGAGTTAAAGACTTTTTAGTTACAAATATGTCAGGACATCAGTCGAAATCTGATCTTGAGGGTGCATGTACTAGTACAGGTAAATATTTAACAGCGTTTCAGCGCAAACTACTACAAAAAAGTCTACGAGCCGATTTACCCCAGCATTATCGTCAGCGCATTGAAATTATGTTGCTAGCGGATGACGGTAACTCTCAAATTGAAATTTGTCAAACCTTGGGATGTTGTCCAGCTACAGCCAGACATTGGATATTGATGGCCCGGACTGGGATGGCGCACAACTGGCAGAATAACCCCATTGGTCGCCCTAAGGCAGTAAATCAGGAACATCTAGAGCGATTGAAGGAACTGGTAAGCCAGAGTCCAAAGGAGTTTGGCTATCCATTTCGGCGCTGGACAGCTAACTGGTTGAGTAAGCATTTAGCTCAGGAATTTGGCATTGAAGTCAGCGATCGCCATATTAGTCGGTTGCTAAAACAAATGGGATTGTCTACCAAAGGCAAACCCCGTAATCCCGAGTCTAAAACCACTGAGAACGATACACCGTCGAATGATAAAGCTTCAAATACTAGTAGCGTTCGCGTAGCGGCTCGTACCGAGCATGGCGTAGCGTGGCCTACGGCCAATCGCATTATCATTCGTGACCTGCAATCAGCTTCTAGTGCTGATTCTCGAGAATTGTTATCCACTACTCTCTCTAGATCAGATTTAGACATCCATGGTTCAAAGTGCATCTACTCCGTTGATTTCCCCTCAACAACTCAGCCAGACTCTCGGTACAGCTCTCCCGCTACAGGAATGCCAGCGCTTTCTCAAACACTTGACATTAATAGAGCCCAAGGTAGGTAAATTTTGGCAAGGGAGTCAGGCATCAGCTGGTATCTACATTATTATTGCTGGAAAAGTAAGGTTGCTGAATCAGGCCGGTGACTTAATTGCCAGCTTAGAAACAGGGGAATCATTTGGGGAATTGACCTTGTTTCCCTCAGCAGACTTAGAAAGCTATAGCGCTAGAGCTTCCCTGAAGCTAAAGCTATGCTTTGTACCGGGGGAAGTGTTGTTTCCCCTGATCAATAAGTATCCCGAAATCCGAGAGCATTTTTGGAGTCAGGCGCAAGCTCGTAATGCCCTACTAGTTAGCTCCCCTACTCCCCCTATCGCTCCATCTGACCATCCCCCCATATCCCCATCCCCCCATCTGACCATCTCCCAGTCTCGGTCTGGGGAAGCCAAGTCCCAGAAATCCCAGAAAAAAGTTAGCAAAGCTTACTTTCCTAACCCAACCCAGCAAGCAGGGCATTTATGGCAACGGGTAATCCGACGCTATCCGTTTTTTGCCCAGCAGAGTGGTTCTGACTGTGGTGCCGCCTGTTTGGTAATGGTATCTAGCTATTGGGGTAAACGGTTTAGTGTGAATCGTTTGCGGGATATCGCTAATGTTGACCGCAATGGCGCATCATTGCGAGGACTATCAGCAGCAGCAGAAAGTATTGGCTTTTCTACTCGTCCGGTTAAAGCCAGTCTTGACCAGCTAGCTAAGCAAAAATTGCCAGCTATAGTCCATTGGGAAGGTAAACACTATATTGTCGTTTATGAAATTACTCGGAAACGAGTGATTGTGTGTGACCCCGCCATTGGTCAACGTAGTCTCACCCATCGAGAGTTTAACGCCGATTGGACCGGTTATGCCCTGCTGCTACAACCAACAGCATTACTCAAGGATGCTAAAGAAACGACTACTCCCTTCTGGCAATTCTTTGAATTAATCAAACCCCATGGGTTAGTAGTGTTAGAGGTATTTCTTGCTTCCTTATTTATCCAGATATTTGGATTAATTACACCTCTATTCACCCAGCTAATTTTAGACCGAGTGGTGGTGCAGCGCTCTGGGCTAACCTTAATGGCGGTGGGCTTAGGGCTGCTGATATTTAGCCTGTTTCGAGTGGCAATGATGGGCTTGCGGCAATACCTACTAGACCATACGGCTAATAAAGTAGATGCAGCACTGATTGTAGGATTTATTCGCCATACACTGCGGTTGCCTCTTTCGTTTTTTGAGTCCCGCTATGTTGGTGACATTATATCACGGGTTCAGGAAAACCGCAAGATTGAGCGTTTCCTTACCGGTGAGGCATTATCAATTCTGCTGGATTTACTAACAGTATTTATCTATGTAGGATTGATGGTTTGGTACAGCTGGAAAATGGCGTTATTGGCCTTAGTGATTGTGCCGCCATTCTTATTGCTAGCGTTGATTGCGACACCGTTTTTACGGAGGATTTCCCGGGAAATATTTCAATCGACGGCTAAAGAAAATAGTTATCTAATTGAAGCGCTTTCCGGTGTAAGTACCGTTAAATCCACAGCAGTAGAACAAACCGTACGTTGGCATTGGGAGGAGTTATTAAATAAGGAAATTAAGACAAGTTTTGATGGGCAAGTTATCAGCAATCGGCTGCAAATTTTCAGTAATGCTATTGAAGCCGTAGTAACCACAAGCCTTCTGTGGTATGGAGCGTGGTTAGTGATTCAGAATCAGTTAACCATTGGACAATTAGTGGCATTCAATATGCTGCTGGGAAATATTATTACTCCTTTCCAGCGGTTAACCGTGTTATGGAATCAATTCCAGGAAGTAGTAATTGCGATGGAACGGATTAATGATGTGTTGGATTCCGAACCAGAGGAGGATTTACTGAATCAAGCCCGTCAATCGTTACCATCAATTCAGGGTCACATTGCCTTTGATAATGTCACCTTTCGCTATCACCCAGAAAGTGATTTAAATGTACTGGAAAATCTATCATTTCAAGTGAAACCAGGACAAATGGTAGCCCTAGTGGGACGCAGTGGTTCAGGCAAAACCACGATTTCTAAATTGGTGTTGGGATTGTATCCACCCACAGATGGGAAAGTATTGATTGATGGCCTTGATATTACCAGTTTGTCCTTAGGGTCTTTGCGATCGCAAGTGGGAGTAGTAGACCAAGATACGTTTTTGTTTGGTGGAACGATTCGGGAAAATATTAGCTTAGGTCATCCCGCTGCTAGTTTAGACGAGATTATAGAAGCAGCACGATTGGCAGGCGCTGATGAGTTTATTAAACAGTTGCCCATGGGCTATGAAACCCAGATAGGAGAAGGGGGAGGGACATTGTCTGGTGGACAACGGCAACGGATTGCGATCGCACGGGCTTTGTTAGGCAATCCTAAGTTATTAGTCTTAGATGAGGCTACCTCCCATTTAGATGCCGAATCAGAGCGAATTATTCAGCAGAACTTAAATCAAATTCTCAAAGATAGAACAACATTCGTCATTGCTCATCGGTTGTCTACAGTGCGGAATGCAGATTTAATTTTAGTGATGGATAGAGGAGTATTGATTGAAAGTGGAACCCATCAGGAATTGATGGCACAACGTGGCCATTATTATTATCTTAATCACCAGCAATTTAGGCAATAGGCAATAGGCAATAGGCAATAGGTAAGAGGTAAGAGGTAAGAGGTAAGAGGTAAGAGGCAATAGGCAATAGGCAATAGGCAATAGGCAATAGGTAAGAGGCAATAGGCAATAGGCAATTTTTTTATTTTAGTTTTTGAGGATTGAAAAATGTCACAAATAAAAGACTTTAAAGATTTGATAATTTGGCAAAAAGGTATGCTAATAGCTGAGAAATGCTTTTTTATAACTAAAAAAATTCCAAAAGAAGAACTATATGGGATGACTCAACAAATAAGAAGAGCTTCATCATCTATCCCAGCCAATATATCAGAGGGCTATGGAAGAAGAGCTGCCGGGGACTATAAACGCTTTTTAAACATTGCTCAAGGTTCAGTTAATGAGTTACAAACTTTTCTGATCCTAGCTGTTAGAGTTGGTTTAGGTACGCCAAAAGACATAGAATTTATTTTACAAACTCTTAAAGAAGAAAGTAAAATGATTGCCTCTCTTATCAATAAACTATCCTAGCTTAGGACTATTGACTATTGCCTATTGCTAGCATGCCTATTGCCTTTTGGCTCTTGCCTATTGCTAGCATGCCTATTGCCTCTTACCTCTTACCTCTTGCCTATTGCCTATTGCCTATTGCCTATTGCCTTTTGCCTAGACTTTACCTATCACTAATCCCAATAACTCAGAACTAAAATTATGCCCAATACATTAAATGGACACTTAAATGAACACTTAAATGGACACTTAAATGGACACTTAAATGGACATCGTCCAACTCAGCTACAAGACACTAATCATGATCAAGATAATTTAAACGCCCCAGACTTAGCTAAGTTTACTGATGAGTGGTCTTACGCTACTAAAGAATTACTCGATAGTTTGCCTCAGGTTTGGACTAGGGGATTACTGTACTTTCTAGTAGTATTTGTGTCCATTATTTTACCCTGGTCGATGCTCTATAAAGTAGATGAAACGGGTACAGCTAGAGGACGACTTGAACCAAAGGGTAAGACCGTGAGGCTGGATGCTGCTGTAGCCGGTACCGTGGATGAAATTAAGGTTAAAGAGGGGGAAAAGGTTGAGGCTGGACAAAATTTAGTGATTTTGAAATCCGGGTTAGTTCGTACTGAATTGCAGGAAGTTAACGATAAATTAAAGGGGCAAGTCAGTAGGCGATCGCAGTTAGAATTACTAAAAAATCAGTTAGTGGTAGTCTTGACAACTCAGCAGCAACAAAATCAAGCCCAAGCCTTGGAAAAGCAAGCTCAAATTGACCAAGCGCGACAGACTATAACTGATCTTAGGAATTCCTATAACTTACAAAAAGACGAAAAATTAGCTCAAGTTAATCAGGCCAGGCAAAATCTTGAACTTAGTCAAACAGCCTATAAATTAATAGAAATTCGTTTAGCTAATGCCCAGCGAGAGGTGCAACGCTACCGTCAACTTTGGCAACAAGGAGTTGTGCCAGAAATTGATGTATTAGATAAAGATGATGTGGTACAAGAAAGGCGAAGATTGTATGAGCAAACTAAGTCTGATATTGAACATGCTAAGTTACGGATTGTGGAAGAAAAAAGTAGTTATGAACGGACAATGCGTCAAGCACAAGCAGATATGAAGCAAGCAAAACTACGATTAAAAGAACAGGAAAGGAGTTATCAGAGTTTGATTTATTCCGGTAATTTATCAGTACTTCAAATAGAAGAACAACTGAATAATATAGAGACCGAAATTACTACCCTAAATTCAGAAATTGCTCAGAGTAAGCGTCAGATTGAGTCGTTACAGCTTCAGTTAAAGCAACGAGTATTAGACGCACCGGTAAGTGGAATGGTATTTCAGTTACCGATTCAAAGACCTGGTGCTGTAGTGCAGCAGGGAACTATGGTAGCAGAAATTGCCCCAGAGGATTCATCATTAATTATTCGAGCCCAGATGGCAACCACTGAAAGTGGTTCTTTAAAGAAAGGAATGCCAGTAAAACTGAAATTTGATGCCTATCCGTTTCAAGAGTATGGGGTGATGGCAGGAGAGTTAGTGGAAATTTCTCCAACTACCTCTGAGCTGGAAACCCCGGATGGAAAGGTAGCAGCCTATAACATAGAAATTGCTTTAAATCAAGATTGTCTTCCCACAGGTAACGAGTGTATTGGATTCCGTCCTGGAGATACAGCAACAGCTGAGGTGATTGTACGTCAGCGTCGCATTATTGATTTTATTCTCGATCCGTTTAAGAAGTTGCAGCAAGGAGGTTTGAAATTATAGGTGATTTCCGGGATGTCATATTAGTCAATTCAGGGCATTATCAATTAGTGCAGTTCTCAATTCATTGAGATACTTTCATCCTGGGTTTTACGGAGTAGGGAGCAGCGATACAGCGCCTTGATCAGGGAGTTTAACCGATTATCGACTACATCAACAGGAATTGCTAAAACATTTATAACAACATGCTTTTTCATCCCCTATTCCCTATTCCCTATTCCCTATTCCCTGCGCCCAGCGCTATAACTTTCACAGTTTAAATTACTAGGATAAACACGATGTCACCAGCTATCACAATTACCAAAGACGATATTCTTGAAGAAGTCAAGCAATCTGGTAAAATTCCTGAGATTATCGAAGCAATTACTACCCGCAAGTTAATCGCAGCTGCTGCCGCTGAGGCGGGTATCCAAGTAGAGACAGAAGAACTTCAAGACGCAGCAGATCAATTCAGGATAGTTAGCCAACTCGGGAGTGCTGAGCAAACTTGGGCATGGCTGGAAAAACATGCTATGACCTTAGACGAGTTTGAAGCCATGGTATACAATGGCGCTATTTATGAAAAGTTAGCTAACCATTTATTTGCTGATAAAGTTGAAGCCTATTTCTTTGAAAATCAGCTAGATTATGCTGGTGTAGTGATGTATGAGGTAATCATAGATGATGAAGATTTAGCTATGGAACTTTTTTATGGAATTCAGGAAGGGGAGATGAGTTTCTATGATGTTGCTCATCAGTATATCCAGGATATAGAATTACGTCGATCCGGGGGATATCAAGGAGTAGTAAGTCGTGAGCAGATCAAGCCGGAGATTTCTGCTGCTGTCTTTGGGGCTAAGCCACCGGAGGTTCTCAAACCCATTGTGACCTCTAAAGGAGTACACTTGATTTTAGTGGAGGAGATTATTGAAGCACAATTGGATGATAAGCTGCGCTCTAAAATCCTCTTAAATTTATTTTCTGAATGGACTAAGCAACAGATTGAGCAATTTGAAGTTACCAAAAAACTTGACTTAGATTACCAAGCTGCCTAGGTCTTGAGTGGAATGTAGAATGCAGAATGTAGAATGTAGAATTTAGAATGTAGAATTTAGAATTTAGAATGTAGAATTTAGACTTAATAAGTCTACATTCTAATCTTGGTCTTTAAGCTCCTGAAATTAATTGCCACCTGAGCAGTATCAGAGGGCATTTTTTATGATTTATATTTCTAATTTAAGTTCTCTGGATTGAGACTGTATTTGTTATTTAAATTATGCATGATCAATACGTAAGATATCTAAGTATTATTCCGCCATGAGTTAAATTCAGTTCATTATCGTTTACATCTTTTATAAAGTTTTCAGATTCTTTGGATGGAGCAATATCTGCAATTGTGATTTTAGCAGTTTGTTTTGTAATGTTAGCCATTTTTTAATTTACTCGTTACTAATGAAACTGGTTCCAGTTGTGATGATATCTTTCATTGATTTATAGTATTTATATTATCTATTGTTTGAAATTTTTCAAGGTTTAGATCACTATAAAGTCGCCCAAAAATATGCATTATTTAGACTTATCTATTACAAATCATGCTCGGTTTTTTATCAAAACTGTAGAAACAATCATTATTAAGCACATAATCTAAACAGTTATGTCTTTTTAAGGCTAGTCAATTCATTCAAAAAAAAACAGTAATAAAAAGCTATAGCGCTTCAGGCAGTAAACAGGGAATGAAAACGTTTGATCACCTCCCTTTAGCCCAGACCAGGCTTAGGTCGCGCGTCCAAAAAAAAAAGCCCGCCTGGGCGGACTGGATTTTCAAGGGAGTTTTTAAGTTCTAAGTTTTAAGCCGAATTTGGAATCACTATTAACCTCTCAATACACCAGCTTCCTGCTCGATTCGGTCTAAAGCCTTCTTGGCTCTAAAAATAACTCTCAATAATGCCACCTGACTACTCCAAGCTGAGCGTGGTAACAGGGGCAAGGGAGACTCTACATCAGTCTGAGAGTTATCCATTGATGAATCTAAATTACTAGTTTTCAAATTACTAGTCTTGTGATCGGAAAGTGGAGTATTATCTAGCGCTATTGAATTAGTGGAGATATTAGTCATAGGAATGGCTTGCTCAAAGGGATAATTAGCTTGATTTCGCTTGATGTCGCTTGATGTAGGGTGGGCAGTGCTTGATCGAGATTCATGTGCTGGCCATAGCTTTGGTAGCCACTGCCCACCTACGATTAATCACAATAGTGCAAGATCTTAAATTAACTGCTACTACTAGCTAAAGATGGCACCAACTCCTCTTGTTCCTGCCAACCTTTTGGCCAAAGTATACGATCAGCACTAAAGTGAAGTGGATCATTGTCTGGCCAAGGAGCATCTGTTGGTTCCTCGATCAGAACAAATTCGCCATTATCAAAAGGGTTACCTTCGGCGCGATGCTTGATTTCAACTCGCTCCCGAATACCCTGTTTCTCCTGAGTAAGAGCGCGGTGGTGACAGTAAGGATTATTCCCTCTGCGGTCAAAGAAAACATGAGCAGTCCAACTGCAGCCACCACGACACAGTTGAGCAAATTCACAACTCTTGCAGAAACCCCACAGATGCTCTGTACCTTTAGGAGTATCAGCCCCTAGATTAAACCGCAACTCCTCGGTCTCTTCAATAATTTCACGTAGGGAGTGGTCTCGGATATTACCTCCAGTGTAGGCGGAAGTCGGCAATGAGGGACAACCTTTGATAGCACCATCGGCTTCGATGCCTAAGGTAGATAGTCCAGCATTGCACCCCTGCCAAAATGCCCAAGGATTATCCTCTCCCCGTCCCCGCAGCAGTCGTTCATAGGGACCATAGTAACCAATATTATTACCAGCTTGAACCTTTACCCCTTCCCGAAAAGCCCGACGGGCCACCCGCGCTATCATTGGGTACACATCTAGCAACTCATAGGGTTGCAGCAGAATCTCACTATTATCCGCCGCATTCCCCATGGGTACAGTCAACTGAATTTGCCAAGCGAAGACTCCTGCATCCCGGATACGCTCGTAAATCTGGGGAAACTCTGGTGCACTGAGCCGATTTATTTGAGTGTTACAACCAAAGGGGATACCGGCCTCTTTGAGATGGCTCATGGTCTTAAACGCCCATTGCCAAGAACCTTTCCTACCCCGCAACCGGTCGTGTGTGGCTTCTAAACCATCCACGGACACAGAAACTACTCGAATCCCAGCATCTTTCATCCGGCGGGCTGTATCTAAGCTAATCCCAAACCCTCCAGTGGTCATGCCACAGACCATTCCAGCGGAGGTAATCGCTTTGGCAATATCGAGCCAGTCAGGACGTAGAAAGGCTTCACCTCCAATTAAGGTGACTTCTGTAATCCCAACGTCGGCCAGTTGTCTGACCATGTCTAGGGCTTCTGTAGTGGAAAGTTCTTTAGCCCTGGTATGACCAGCCCGAGAACCACAGTGTTGACAGGCTAAATTGCACTTAAGGGTGATTTCCCAGACGGCATAACTAATTCTGCGATAGGTCATCACAATTCTCCCATGTTAAGTTATCTCGAAAGAGGGACAGACATCAGCTGATATAGCAGTTTTCAATGGGGTGAGGTACAGAGTCCTGGGTTTTAGGGAACAGGGAATAGGGAATAGGGAATAGGGAAAAAATCCTGTGTACCTCATAAGTATATAAAACCCTATAGTAAGCCAATCACAAATTAGTGACTTGGGTGTCAAAAAACTACCAATTAAAGATATCAATTCAAGTAGGGTGGGCAAAGTAATCTAATTTAGATCTAATTTAGACTATTCAAAATAATCAAAATTTTTTTTGCCCACCGGACGATCTAAAAACTGGTGTTTTTTTGGCTACTCCCTTACCGACTAACTATCTGTAGCATCCATAAACTGAAATGGTATGATCTGTGTCTGTCGGAATCAACCTGAGCTTATTGCTCAAACTTCCTTAGATAGTATCGTCTATGACAACGCCATACATAGGCTGAGGCCACCAATCTTTAGGCGGCCAAAAAACCACTCCATACAGTGGCTGAAAAATAGGTGGTTTTATGCCCATCATACCTGTAGTAGCTCCACCAAAAACAGCTTCTAGTTCTTGTTGATCAAGATCCCTCAGACCATCCTCAGCAGCATTTGACTCCAACAATTGGCCAGTATAGTCTTCAAGCTCCTCTTGGGTGAAGTCATAGCCAGCGCTTTGCACGATTTGGCGACATTCATCTTTACTGTTTACTCCTTGAATTTGGGCACGAAATTCTTGATCAGTGCCTAGCCTTTCGTAGAAGGCTTTAACATTTTCTAAAGACATAGTTTTTTCCTGAAATTACTGAAATACTGTTCATAGCATCGGTAAAAAAAACAGTACCGTAGCTAGGGCAGTAGTTTCTGAAATCGATGAAGTTTTCATCGATAATAAAATTTTATTCAATAAAAAAAATAATTAAGTAAGCTTTTAAAATTTTGTTGCGACAAAACTTTAAAATTATGTCGCAAACTTGGCTGTATGGGATAATAAAATTATTTCGTTAGGGGGAGGATAGCACCATCATTACTATGGCAGCAACACATGACGATAGTGATCAGGACTTACCCACAACTGCGTCATCAAGCCAATAAGTAATAATACCAATTAGTAAAAGTAGGACTACAGATGCAGATGAGGATATGGGTCAAATTCCTATTAAGGGTAATTCTACGGAGAGGATCTGAAAATAAAAACAACTAAATTTCGAGATATAACTAAAACAATTATGTCACTAACATCTGTGGCAATCAAATTTTCGATTGGCTCCTTAGCCTCAGGGGGAAGCGTTCGCGTAGCGTGGCCAAACGCGCCCCGCGTGGCCAATAGGCCAAGGCCAATCGCATTGGATATCTGTGTGGAAACTTCCACCTCTTCCGCTAAACTAGCTAATATAGCGTTTCTAAATGAAATCTAAACCTAGGAAGTCTTTTTTTATTGTTCAAGAAAACTCCGTATATCTTTGCCCTATTGCCTATTGCCTATTGCCTCTTGCCTTTTTCAGCAATTCGTGTGTTTACAACCCAGATACAAACTCCCTTATCATTGACCAGTGTCTCCTCCTGCACCTCTGACTCGTCTATCCCAAGGACAGCTGAACGTATTAGAAACCTGTCCCCGTAAGTTCCAACACATTTACTTTGACCAACTGGGAACACCCGTGTCTCCTGAACAACAAGAGCGTCTTACTTGGGGAAGCCGCTTTCACCTATTAATGCAACAGCGGGAACTTGGGTTACCAGTGACATCTTTAGTAGAAGAGGATAGCCAACTCGACTACTGGCTGACTGGTTTAGTCAATGCCGCACCAGAACTTTCCCACCCAGAATCTGAAAGTTTCCGGGAAGCGGAACATTGCCGAACCCTGTATTTCCAAGGTTATCTACTTACAGTTATCTATGACTTATTGATTGCAGGGGAAGACTCAGCCCAAATTCTTGATTGGAAGACCTATCCTCAACCGAAAAATCGGGATTGGTTAGCCCAAGACTGGCAAACACGCCTGTATCTCTACATCCTAGCGGAAACTAGCGATTATTGGCCAGAACAAATTTCCATGAGTTACTGGTTTGTCAAATCCCAACCCTCTGCCCAGAGTCTTAAATTTACTTACAATAGCGCACAACACCAGAAAACTAGGGAGGATTTGACTCAGTTGTTGACCCGCTTGGCTGGGTGGCTACAAGGGTACCAAGATCAAGGTTTAGCTTTTCCTCAAGTAGCAGCATCCCTTGGTCGATGTCGTGATTGTACCTTTGCTGTGCGTTGTCAGCGTTATGGGAATAGGTTGAGGAACGATAGTACAGAATTACTACCAAATTTAGCTGATATCGAGGAAGTTTCCCTGTGAGCTACTAGCCCTGACTGGGTTTGTCTGTAGCACCAGTAAGAGTTCAAAAGAGTTAAGCAGAGATCCCTGGGGAACCTCTGCTGTAGCTAGTGCGCTAACCAGCCCATAGGCTACAAAGTCTGGTCGAAATGGATTTGATCAGACTGAGTGCCGCTGGCTTCTTTGTGTTTCCTAAGGTTATAATAACACAAAATCTCTAAATAACACAAAAAACTTAAAATACCTATTGAGTTGTTTACCCCTTAGTAGGATAATTGGGAGGTCAAAGTTGTCAAAAGATGTGTCAGAAGAAAAACAAGTTAGCTACAAACTATTTTTGCCTGAATCCTTACGGGCAAAATTCAAATCTATGTGCGCTCTCAAGGGAGTCACCATGAATCATATATTATTGGAGTTAATCGAAGAATGGATAGAGGAAAATAAACCTGCTTCATCCCCTAAGCAGAAAAAGAGTTAATCGGCTGATATAGGTTGAATAGTGCTGAATGCGGAATGGTAAGTACTAAGTGCTGAGTTATTTGTAACCAGCTCATAGTCTATTATCAGAGGGCTGCTCTTCCTGAGGGTCATACCCTAAGCATATGCGCTACGCGCACGCGTGCGCGTTCAGCTATCAGCCTATGGGCGTAGCGCATATGGTTACAGGAATAATTAATGCGATTGGCCGTAGGCCACGCTACGCGATGCTCGGTACGAGCCGCTACGCGAACGCTAATAAAAGACAATAATGAAAGACGATTCTAAATTATTTGAAGAACTGAAGAATCAAGCCATTGATTCAGACCATGAGCAAGGGTTGACAGCCCTTGGTGAAGAATTGCTCAAAGAGTTTGATAGCGGTTCATCACAAGCGGTCACTGATATGGCTCGTTATCGCTTGGAAAAACATCGAAGTGCTTACAAAAAAGCTTACACAAAACTGATGGCTACCATTGGTCTATAGCATTTACCTTTGAGTTGTGAAAATACTAGCGCTTGGGAAAGGCAAGAGGAACCCACCCCTAACCCCTCCCAGGAGGGGAAGGCAAGAGGCAATAGTTAATCAATCATTGTATAGGAATTTTTGGGAATATAAAAAACTGTAATATAAGATATTTTAACAATTCCTTTGTCAAGGCTATATGAAGAGTGTCTATGGAAAACTATCGACTGGTATCAGTCAAAATCAAGGGGTTTCGAGGCTTTCCTGAACAAGCCGGAGAACGGGAATTTCGCTTTGATCAAGCCTGCACATTAATTGTAGGAGCTCAGGGGGGAGGCAAAAGTAGTACCCTGAATGCCATTGAGTGGTGCCTATTTGGCAAAGATGTCGCTAATAAAAGTGCTACTAAAATTGAAGAGCGCAAGAATTGGTTAGTGAAAAATCAATCCTCAAAGGAGACTACTGTCGAAGTTATCTTTGAAGGGAATGAGGAAATCCTAAAGGTATATCGGAGTGACCGCAAACGTGGTGATAATCCCAAATTTTACTATCAGATTAATAATGGCGAGTATCAGGTAAAGGAAGCTGATTTGCGGGTGCTACTGGGTGTAGAATTGTCTGACTACATGAGTTGTGTGTACCTACATCAAGAAACTATCAGTGCGCTACTGATTCAGGAACCAAAAGAGCGCAAAAATGCTCTGGATCGCCTCATGGGTTTGACGGATTGGCGCAATCTATTGGATGGAATTAAGCGAGCTAAAGCCCAGGAAGAATTTAAGAAAATTGATCAAGAGTTTAGTCAGATTATCAGCAAAATTGAGACGGCAAAAGCGATTAAGGAAAATGACTTAGGTCTAGCAGAAGAAGAAGCCATTTTTCATGATATTCCCCTGAGCAAACTATCCCTCAATGGAGCAAAAGCGATTTGCCAAGGGGTTGAAAATGCAGTTGAGAATTTTGCCAAAGACTATGGATTGCTGGTGCCGTCTTTACCAAAATACCAAACTACTGATGATTTGGAACGATTTGTAGATGGTGGTAAGGAGGCGATTAAGGAATTACGTAATGCGCAGCCCGACTGGGAACGGCAGAAAGAATTGCTGAATCAGCAAAGTGAATTAAATCGTTTGAAAGCTAATGTTGAGACCAAGGTGAGGGAACTGAATCAAAAAGAAAACGAGATTCAGCAACTGGAAGATCAATACGGCACGCTACCAGAAATTTTGGCAAAAAAAAATCAAATTGAACAAGAAGAGTTACCGGCAAAGCAAGGGAGTATAAACACTATCAACAATCGTGCCGGTATCATTATCGAAACCCTGAAATTTCTGAAGTCAGTACAGCCAGATCAAGCCCAGAATTGTCCCGTTTGCTCTACACCAATTAATCCAGTTAAGTTGCGTCAGGAATTAGAATCCTGGCAGCAAGACATGAAGTTACAGCTAAAACCGATTCAGAAGGAGATTCGGGAATTAGAAACAGCAGTAGAGGAGTTCCAGAGACTGATTAAAACCTGGGAGCGGTTGCAACGGGAACGGTTAGATAAGGATAAGAGATTACAACAAGCAAAAAATGCGATCGCAGTAGCTTTAGAAACAGAAATTAATGACTCTGCTCACGCTCTGGCTCTGCTCAATCAAGCCATTACTGAAGTAGATCAGGAATTAGCCAGGATTCGCACTGCAGTTGAGCAAAGTAATCAGCGTATCGATAGCATTGATCAAGACTTGGAAAATATTAAACGGATTATTACTGTCCTGCGTTATCGCCAAGAGGTAGATAATTTGTTTTCCATTCAAGATTCCCCTGAATATAAAGAAGTTGAAGCAGCAAAAGCTGACTTGGAAGCTTTTTGTGACCGATTGTTGACTATTGGTGAAGCTGTACAGGACGTGCTAGGAAACTCAGCTAAAGAGAAAATCGATGCTACCAGAGCAGCAATTTCTAGTATATATCGTCAGCTTGCCCATCGCAGTGACTTTCCAGATATTGAGATTGACCCAGACAAATATGAAGTGATGGCGGTGGGATATGGAGAGTCAGAAGTTGCCTTACGACTGTTGAATAAGGGTGATATTAATTGTGCTGCTTTGAGTATATTTCTAGCCCTAGCAACTTCAGAGCAATTGACTCATAATATCGGTTTCATGGTGCTAGATGACCCGTCGCAAAATCTAGACCCAGTCCATAAAGAACGCTTGGCTGAGGTTTTGGATCAGGTATTGGATAAAAAGCAATTGATTATTGCCACTTCAGAAGATGATTTCGTCGAGCAGCTGAGTTTCAAGCTAACTAAGCCCAACCAACTCTACCGATTGGGACAGTGGACACCAACTCGTGGACCAACTATCGAGGGTAATGGGTAATAGAATGTAGAATTAAGAATGTAGAATTTAGAATTGACCATTCTGCCTTCTTAATTCTTAATTCTTAATTCTTAATTCTTAATTCTTAATTCTTCATATGGATGCATCAACATTCAATCATTTAACGAAGATTCAACAACACTTGAATAGTCGCTCTAGAAAAGATAATGGGTTTGGCAAAACTTCCCAGATTTTCCTAGCGATTACCTTCTGTCGCTTGGGTTTTCAGGTAGAAAATTATTCCTCTCAAGGTGTAGATATCGATAGTTGGAATCACCCCTACTTTCCTAATCTTTCCATTGAAGTGAAGACCACCATTAAACATACGGTGACACTAGGACAGAAGGATGTGGATGGCCTGAAGAAAAAAGCGAGAGAAGGATATGAACCTATTTTTGCAGTTTTGAGATTAGAGTTATTGTCAAATTGGATTATCGCCAAAGCCAAGGGAATTAAGGCAGGTAATCATCCTGTAGGGAGACTACAAACCTCAGTAAGGGCAATGCCGAAACTGCAAGATCAGGTGAATCAGATATTCTCTAGGGTTGTAAATGACTATGGCGCTAGAGTATTAGATATTCCAGCTCAGGACGTTCTCACTGATTTGGATAAGTATTTGGATAGGGAGAAACTAAAAGTAGTACCAAAAGAAAGTGGTATGGCACTGCGGGCAGGGAATAGGTTTTAGGGTTAGGGTATTTTTTTTCCTAAGGATTCAGCTTATAGCTGAATCCTTAGGGGTGTAGCACACAATAGCCTTCAACCTTTCTACCCTTCAATTGGACTCACTGAGCAACAACTGAGCAGGCAATCGCTGAAAGGAAAGCCGTTCATTGTTCACATCCACAAAGATAGTGTCCCCATCATTAAATTCACTCCTGAGAATTCCCTTAGCAATAGGAGTTTCCAACTCCCGCTGAATAGCTCGCTTCAGGGGTCGTGCTCCGAACACTGGATCGTACCCTAATTCTGCCAAAAAGTCAAGAGCTGCATCGGAGAGTTTTAGGGACATCTTGCGCTCTGCTAACCGTTGCTCTAAGCGCAGGGTTTGCAGCTGGACAATATTGCGCAACTGATGTTTTTGCAAGGTATGGAAAATAATCACTTCATCAATCCGATTGAGGAATTCAGGGCGGAAACTAGAGCGCATTGCTTCCATGACCCGACTCCGCATTTCCTCATACTTGGAGTCATCCCCAGCTACATCCAGAATATACTGGGAGCCAATATTGCTGGTCATGATAATAACGCTATTCTTGAAATCTACGGTATGCCCTTGAGCATCAGTAACTCGACCATCATCAAGGATTTGCAGCATGACATTAAAGACATCCGGGTGTGCTTTTTCGATTTCGTCAAATAGAATTACCGCATAGGGACGTCTACGGATAGCTTCGGTTAACTGACCTCCTTCTTCGTAACCCACATAGCCTGGAGGAGCACCAATCAGTCGGGAAACGGTATGCTTTTCCATATACTCAGACATATCGATGCGCACCATAGCCTCCTCGGTGTCAAACAGATAGGCTGCTAAGGCTTTTGCCAATTCTGTCTTACCGACACCGGTAGGACCGAGGAAAATAAAGCTAGCGGTGGGACGATTTGGGTCAGCTAATCCAGCACGCGATCGCTGAATAGCATCGGCAACAGCAGTAACGGCTTCCTCTTGGCCAATCACCCGCTTGTGTAGTTCTTCTTCCAGGTGCAGTAGCTTCTCTTTCTGAGACTCAACCAGCTTACTAATTGGAATTCCAGTCCACTTAGAGATAATTTCCGCAATATCAGCTTCTGTAACTTCTTCCCGCAGCAGGGATTTACTACTGGTTTGGTTCTCGGCTAGCTGTTGCTCAACGGTTTCCAGGGATTTTTGCAATTCGGCTAACTTGCCGTATTTTAACTTAGCGGCTCGGTTGAGGTCATAATCCCGTTCTGCTTGTTGAATTTCTACGTTAACTCGATCAATCTCTTCCTTAATCCCCTGAATCCGGTCAATCACATCTTTTTCTGATTGCCACTGGGCATTCAACGTACGCTGTTCTTCTTTTAGATCAGCCAGTTCTTTTTCCAGTCTTTCGAGCCTTTCGATGGAGGCGAGATCAGTTTCTTTTTGTAAAGACAACCGTTCCATTTCCAGCTGGATAATTTTGCGGTCAATTTCATCGAGTTCTTCTGGCTTGGAAGTAATTTCCATTTTTAGCCGTGCTGCCGCTTCATCCATTAAGTCAATGGCTTTGTCTGGTAAAAAGCGATCGCTAATATACCGAGTAGACAAAGTAGCTGCTGCCACTAAAGCACTATCGGCAATTTTAACCCCATGGTGAACTTCATACCGTTCTTTAAGACCTCGTAGAATCGAGATAGTATCAGCTACACTAGGCTGGTCAACATAGACCTGCTGGAAGCGTCTTTCGAGTGCTGCATCTTTTTCAATGTACTTGCGGTACTCATCGAGAGTAGTAGCACCGATACAGCGCAATTCACCCCGTGATAACATTGGCTTGAGCAAATTTCCCGCATCCATTGCTCCTTGAGAAGCACCAGCACCGACAACGGTATGGATTTCATCAATGAACAGGATAATTTTGCCTTGGGAATCGGTAACTTCTTTTAGTACTGCTTTCAGGCGTTCTTCAAACTCTCCCCGAAACTTAGCCCCAGCAATCAATGCGCCCATATCCAGAGCAATCAATTGTCGGTCTTTGAGGGATTGAGGCACATCACCAGCTATAATCCGTTGTGCCAAGCCTTCAGCAATAGCAGTTTTCCCAACACCAGGCTCCCCCATCAGCACTGGGTTATTTTTAGTACGGCGCGAGAGAATTTGAATTGTGCGCCGAATTTCATCATCTCGCCCAATAACTGGGTCAAGCTTTCCCTCCCGCGCCGCCTCTGTCAGATCACGTCCATATTTTTCCAGTGCTTGGTATTTGCCCTCTGGATTTTGGTCGGTCACTTTCTGATTCCCTCGAATGTCAGCAATGGTAAGTTTAAGCCTATTTTCATCTAGTTTAAACTTCTGGAATAATGACTTACCAAAGCGGTCATCTTTCAGATAAGCGAGGATCAGATGCTCAATGGAGATATAATCGTCTTGGTATTCTTTACGATAGGATTCTGCTCGGTCTAGCAAGCTATTCATGCTGCGTCCTAGGTAAACGGAGTCGCTATTACCAGAAACCTGAGGTTGTTTTTTGATAAAAGATTCCGTTGCTTCCCTTACCCCTGGCACAGACACTTCCGCTTTGTTAAGAATACTGGTAGCGAGTCGATCTTGATCCAGCATCGCCTTCATCAAGTGTTCCGTTTCGATTTGTTGTTGGCGTGCGGTTTTAGCAACATCTTGGGTGTGTGCGATCGCTTCCCAGGCTTTTTCGGTAAACTGGTTAGGGTTACTTGGTTGCATCTCTAATCACTCATTCCTCTAACTATTCACAATTCTAAAAAACCCAGTGGGATCCCATAGATCGGTCTTCACGTCTTCTGTTTGGGATATTGCCGTCCTCAAAGCCAGCTAAGCTGGTTTTCATTTAAATTCTATTGTTTTGACAGCAGGGGAGCAGGACAGGAGGGGAGAGGGTTTGACGGTTTTTTTTCAAAGCGATGCAGAGGTGCGACCCGTAGCGAATTTAATTCGCCTACGGAAAACGCACCATTACGGTCTTGGGGGAAACCCCACTCGCTATTGCATCAAGAGACTGAATAATAACCAATTTAAATGCGCAACAGCTTAATAACCCAAGTTGCTAGTTACAACATGCTGTTTCCAATGTGTAATAACAGATAAAAATCGATAATTGCTGCTATTAATCCTAGATAGTTAATGGTTTTAATTTCGGCGTTGCTTAATAATGGAATGATTAAGCAACGCCACTTATTGAATTTATCTAGCTGTATCAAGTAGGTGCTTGAAATCCTCACGCCAGCTATCGAAGTCAGTAAAAAAGTTGAAGCCACATACAACCTCAAGGGATCTCTCGGAAACAAGATCTAGTATCCGTGATGCACGTTTACGGGTTTTGTCTTTTGGTCCAAAGGGGTTTAATTGCATATTAGACCCTGGAGGGAAGGTGTAGTCACAAATAAACAAGACCTTGTCATAGATATATATCATGAAGCCCGGTGTATGCCCACCAATATAGAAAGCTTCAATGCCATGCTCGGTGAAGTCACCATAAATTTTGTTGTCAATCGGAAATTGCTCGGCAAGTGGATGCTCAGCATCGTTAACGTGGAGATAAACTTTAGCATCCCATAAATCACGATACTGGTTGGATGCACCCATAAAATCCTTATGGGTAAAGTAAATAGCTTCTACTGGCTCCAAGTCTCGATTGAATGCTGATGGACAATCAATCCAGACCGCACCACTATCGGTTTCAATGCGATAAGCAGCATGCTCCATACCAAGACGAGGCACAGAAATCAATTGTGTAACGTAGTTATTTATCTGGTGTGGGGTCACTCGATAGGTTTGCTCTGCCTCATCCCAAGTAACGAATTTGTCATGGCGTGCTCTACACAACGGACAGACATCAGGCATTTCACCAATCATGTTATAGCCACAAACGGTACAAACCCATTGCTGATGGTTCACAGTTGAAGCCAACATTTCACCTTCATTAGCCATATTCAGAACCTCAATGTACTGATGTTGACATTAATTTTTTTTTATTTTACTAGTATTTACACTATTATTTATGCGCTTAGTTAATGATGATTTTTTTGACAACAGATTATTATCAAATCTGTATATTATTATAGTTTATGCTTAAATAAAACTGGGTTTAATAGTGATAAATTACCAGTTTTTTTAGAGTTTTTGATGAACCTGAATAGCATAAGTGTTGTCCACACTTATGCTTGAAAGTATTGTTCAAACTTCCAACCTCGACTTTTTCAGCAACCTTGGGAGCGATGCAGCGCGGTCATGGGGGAAACTCCCATGACCGCGCTGCATCAAGAGATTGTCTGAATTCTGTTCAATCCAACAAAGCCTCAGCATGATGGCTGATATGGTCTTTTATAAAGGTGGCGATAAAATAGTAACCATGGTTATAGCCGACCTGGAGACGGAAAGTCAGGGGCTGATCTGCTTTTTCACAAGCCTTCTCAAACACCTCAGGGAGCAACTGCTGCTTCTCGTAAAAGGGGTCAGCGGTGCCTTGGTCAATCAAAATTGTATGGTTATAGTTGGCTGTCAGCACCAGTTCGCTGGCATCGTAAGCTCGCCATTGCTCTTGGTCTGTCCCGAGGTAATTGGTGAATGCCTTCTGACCCCAGGGGCTGCGCATGGGAGCAGCAATGGGAGCAAAGGCAGAAACGGATAGGTACTGCTTGGGATTCCTTAAAGCACAAATCAACGCACCATGACCGCCCATAGAATGACCAAATATACCTTGTTTCTCCACTTGCGCGGGGAAATTTTGGGCAATTACCTCCGGTAACTCGTGGACAACGTAGCTATACATTTGATAGTGAGCTGACCAAGGTTCAAGGGTGGCATCTACGTAAAAACCGGCACCAGAGCCCAAGTCCCACTCATCGTCCTCACCTGCAATTCCTGTATTCCGAGGGCTGGTATCTGGAGCGACCAGCATCAATCCATGCTTGGCAGCAAATCGCTGAGCACCTGATTTTACCATAAAGTTCTCTTCTGTACAAGTCAGACCTGACAGGTAATATAGAACTGGAACGGATTGGACTTTCGCCTGAGGGGGTTGGTATACGGAAAACCCCATCTCGCTCCTACAAGTCTGAGAGTGATGAGTGTAAAAACCTACTGTACCGCCGAAGCAACGGTTTTCTGAGACGAGGCGAAGGTCTGTGGACATGGGGCTGGTTCAAATGGACGTACCATGAAGGCGAATGTAGCTGTCCAGCATTTTAACGTTTCTTCAGGTGTGTTTGCCGAAGCTGCACTTAACTTTACTAAACTACCTTCTAAATAAACAATTTTCAACTAACTTGCCTGATGGAATTAATTCTTTACAGTAAACCCGGTTGTCATCTTTGTGAGGGATTGCTTGAAAAGCTAGAGATGATTGAAGGGTTAACCTTTCAACTAGAGGTTCGAGACATTACCAGTCGAGACGATTGGTTCCAATCCTATCAGTATGAGGTGCCAGTACTATGTATCAACTACTTTGGTCAGGAAAAGCTCCTGCCTCGCCCCTCTCCTCGTGCTAGCGTTGCACAATTGCAGCGAATGTTACGGAAATATTTCCCTGTTAGTGAGCCAAAATAGGCGATACATCAGATTGACCGTTGACGGTTTGACGGTTGACGGTTGACTGGTGGCTGTGATGATTCGGTAGATATTATAGTGTCGTTTGGTGCAATAGACTATGAAGCTAAGGGAATTATTAGGGAAAATTGCCAATATTGTCGAAATGCCTAGCCCCGAGGGTCTTGATGTAACGGTTACAGGCATCTGTACCAATTCCCACGCCTGTCAATCGGGGGATTTATTTATCGGAATGCCAGGCACTAGGGTAGATGGTGGAGAGTTCTGGGAAAGTGCGATCGCATCTGGGGCAGTAGCAGCGATAATTTCTCCCCAAGCGGCTGCCAAACATCCCCCCCAGGAACTTTCACCGGAAACAGGAGTTTGTGTAATTGCTGCCGATGACATGACCACCGTGTCTGCTCAAACCGCAGCAGCCTTCTACGACTACCCAGCACAGCAGCTCAGGCTGATTGGAGTCACGGGTACCAATGGCAAAACTACCACTACCCATCTGATTGAATTTCTGCTCGCTCATAGCTCTAGTCCTATCCCCACAGCACTTTTGGGTACCCTCTATGCCCGTTGGCCAGGTTTTGAGCAAACAGCAAGCTACACTACACCATTTGCAGTAGAATTGCAACAACAGCTCCACTTAGCGGTCAAAGCAGGAGCCCAAATGGCAGTGATGGAAGTTAGTTCTCACGCCTTAGCCCAAGGTCGAATCCAGGGCTGTCCGTTTGAGGTGGCGGTGTTTACCAATCTCACCCAAGACCATTTGGACTACCACCAGAACATGGATGATTACTTCAGCGCTAAAGCTAAGCTCTTTAGTTCCGACTATCTCAAAGGCAGGGCAATTATTAATGCTGATGACTCCTATGGAGAGCGGTTAATCCAACAGTTACCAACTGAGCAAGTCTGGAGCTATAGTATCCAAAACCCATCGGCTGACTTCTTTTCGAGAGACTTAAGCTATGAGCCAACAGGGGTTAGAGGAATTATGCATACTCCCGTAGGAGAGGTTAGCTTCAATTCACCCCTAGTGGGTCAATACAATCTGTCTAACTTGCTCGCAGCAGTAGGAACAGTGTTAGAGCTGGGTTTGGATTTAGAATCAGTAGCAGTAGCCTTGGCTCAATTTCCAGGAGTGCCAGGGCGGATGGAACGGGTGCAAATTCAACCGGAACAGGATATTAGTGTGATTGTCGATTATGCCCACACCCCAGATAGTTTAGAAAACTTACTCAGGGCATCACGACCCTTTATTGAGGGCAAGATGATTTGTGTATTTGGCTGTGGTGGTGATCGCGATCGCACCAAGCGTCCTAAGATGGGGAAAATAGCGGCTGAGTTAGCTGATGTTGCTGTAGTAACTTCGGATAACCCTCGCACCGAAAACCCAGAAAGCATCTTAGAGGATGTTTTAGAGGGGATTCCTCAATCAGTGGAACCAATGGTAATTTGCGATCGCGCTACCGCCATTCGGACTGCCATCTTGCAAGCAAAACCGGGGGATGGAGTTTTAATTGCTGGTAAGGGTCACGAAGATTATCAAATTCTGGGTACTGAAAAAATCCACTTCGATGACCGAGAGCAAGCCCGAGATGCTTTGATGAGTAGGCTACAGGTTCTAGGTTAGCAAGTTGAAAGCTATTTCAGCGGGCAGGTTGTAGATTATCACATTGAAGCTAAACCTTTAATCTTGAACCAAACCACCTTTAACTAAACCACCTCTAAGCCTAAATGAACCTGCCACCTAATCCAGAATTGTCTCTCTACCAGCTGGTTTTACAGACTCCTGCCTCTCCCGAGTCTATAACAATCACTCCTGTCACCCTGAAATCCCTAGTCAGAGCAACCTTTGACCTGCTAATTTCTCAAAACATCTCAGCCACAATTTGGGTCAAGCCACAGGGTGAGGGCTGGCACAGAGAAATACAACGGTATCAACAACATGTTGATTTACCCAAAACGATTTATCTGTGCCACGGTTTAGAAGATGGGTGGGAAGAGGTCGTTAACCTCAACAGAGATTCTCAACTGTTTTCCCTACCATTGGAGACTGAAACTCAACTAAAACATGAGTATTTCTTACTCATTCTCTGTGAGAACTATAGTAGTTTAATTGTGGCTTGCCAACCTGAGCTATCGGAATCAGAAAATTTAGCTGATAGTGAACTCAGTCAACCATTGTTAGCTGTTTTTACCCTTGAGCAATCAGTAATTCGGCAGTTTTTAGAGGGGTTAAGTACAGTTATTGGAAGCACGACAGAAGAGCAACGCAGCCATTGGGAAACCCTTTTAGCTACCCCTCAAACACCTAATAATACACTATTAACCCAGTTGTTGGTTAAACAAGTACAACGTACAGAAGAAATTGTTCAGGATACCCTGGCAACACAGCCAATCGGGGAGACTAACTCATCACCCCCATCATCCCCAGCAGTTCCTGAGTCGGTTGTGGTAGGGAAAAATTCCTTATCAAGGGTGGAGCCTTATATGAGTGATGAGATACTCCAGCGAGTGGCTCAGGAATTACGGACACCCATAACGAACATGAAAACTGCCCTGAAGCTGCTCGATGCCTCACAAATGAAGCTCGCCCAACGCCAACGCTATATTGGGCTTCTTTATAAAGAATGCGATCGCTTAAATTCCTTAGTTGCTGGATTACTAGAACTAGTTCAGCTAGAGGGTGACCCCCAAAGCGATCAAACCTTGCCGTTGCAGCTAGCAGAGATTGTTCCTGGTATTGTCAGCACCTATCAACCCCTTGCCCAAGAAAAAGACATCCAGCTCGGCTACACAATTCCCGCCAATCTCCCCTCAGTCTTGTTTTCAGAGGTGGGATTGAGGCATATCGTGATTAATCTGTTGCACAATAGTTTAAAGTTTACGACCGCTGGCGGTAAGGTTAGAGTACAGGCAACTCGTAAGGGAAAGTATGTTCAGCTGATATTTAGTGATACAGGTATTGGCATTGCTGAAAGTGACATACCTAAGATTTTTGACAGTTTTTATCGGGGTAGGTCAACACCTAGGGAAGACCTTGGTGCAGGCATAGGTTTAACCATTGTGCAACAATTATTACAACGGGGTGGTGGTTCGATTTCAGTAGTTAGTCGATTCGGGCAAGGCTCCCAATTTAAAGTCTTGCTACCAATTGCCTCTGAAACCTAAAAAATCGTCGAGGTAATGGTTAACCAATCCCAGGCAAGGGTGTCTTAGCCAGGTCAGCTAACGGTAAAAATACTGTCATAACCTCACCCTGTTGGGGTCGTTGCTTAACAATTAGTTTGCCCCCCAACGCCTGGAATAGATTTTTGGTCACATTCAAATTCAAACTGATACTACCGGTTTCTGGCTGGAATGTCAGCAGCTGACCAAGGGACTTCAATGTCGGGCAAGGGTCGTCACCGATTGTTTCGTGATCACTCTGAGACTGGAATTGTAACTTCAGCTGGTTTCCAGCAGGTGTAACCTGTAACTGGATATGACCCCCTGTTGGAATAGACCGGGTGAAATTTTCCATCAAGCCAGTTAGCACCTGATCTAGCAAGGCGGGATGACTGACCACTGTTGGCAACTGTTGCGGTAAGACTACATCTAGGGTTAAATTACGTCGCTGTGCTTGTTTTTGCCAGCGGGGTATGCTGTTGTGAAAAACTCTAGCCAAAGATATAGAGGTCAGGCTAACAGGGGTTTGCTTGGCTGCGGTGGTTTCTAATTCTACTGCCCGGAAAATCAACTCCATACGGTTGATTTGTTCGCTACACTCATGGTCAATAATTTCTATACGCCGCATGACTTCTGGAGGTAAGTCACGACGTCTAAGCAGTAGTTTAGTCAGCGTGTGAATTGTAGTTAGGGGTGTCCGGATTTCATGGGTCAGAGCTCGGAGCAGCTCAAGGTCAGGTGTAGCTTCAGAATTTTCTTTTGGGTTAACAGCAGAGATTCTAGGAAAGCCTCGCGCTTCATTTTTCACCAATCTTTGCCAGTTAGGCTCGCTTCCTTTGTGTTTCAGGGCATTGGGTGTACTAGAAGACCCATTTTGTGAGTTACTACCAGTTTTGACCGTATCCCTGTGATCCTGATGTTGTCTTGGCTGAACCATTGTTGACTCCGATATTGTCACCGGTATAGTCTGGCTCAGTTCTACTGAAGGCAGTTCTGGTAAATTTTTCAGAAGCCCACGACCAAAGTTCATTACAATGCGGTAATCGGGGGGTTTTGGCACAAATTTTTCCATTAAAGCTTCCAACTGCTTTAGATGATGAGAACTGCTCAGTAATAGTCTACGGCGCAGTGATGCCCAAACAAGTTGGATATCCTCTGGGTCAAAGGAGAATTGAAAGCCTGGAACGCCAAAGTGGTCTTCCCCAGAGACCATGACTAAGCTAAAGTCTTTGGTAAAAACTAAACAAAACTGCTCGTTAGCTAAGGGGTCTCCTGGAAACAGGGGTAACCTGTGCGTCGTATTTTCTACAAATGGAGTAGTCTCAGGTTGAGCCGGAGGTAGCTGGAAGGGCATAAAAGCCCAGGGATTCAAGGCGTCGTTCGTAAAAATCCCAGTCTCGAAACTTGCCAGTAGCTCTTGATCACTTAAGACTGGAGCAGGACCAGCTAGAATTAATCCTTGCTTCGAGGAGTGTTCGAGATTATGGCTTGTTGACGGGTTGTCTGAAACCCCTGGCAACAGCAACTGTTCCAAGGTAGCGATCGCACTTTGCCATTCCCGTTGAGCTTTAGCTGCTGCTGCCCTATGCTTAGGGCTAGCACCTTCTCTTGTCCTGTGACTGCTAGCACCTATTGAACAACTTTCAATCACAGTTGCTTGCTCTACTGAAACAGCCACCTTGTCATCGCTTCCAATTAGTTCCTTTTGGGATAAAATTTCACGTATACTTGGTAATAACCGCCATTGCACCACAATCCACCCCCGATGCACAGCTAGTGCAGTAATTCAAACTATCAACTCCTTTAATAAAGATGGTAATGTGATTGCTGATAGTTTAAAGATCGTAGAACCGAACTTCTACGTAGAAATTCCCGTTAACCTAGCCATTGGAAACAAGGAGCTTAAACAGAAATTAACAGTTTGAATTAAGAATATCAAATTTTTCTGGCATTGTTAGAGTTAACAAGATACACTACCTATCTGCCTCTGTTTTGGTAAGCTAATAGCTAGCGGCTAACAGCTAGCAGCTAACAGTTGGGGCAATTAATCAAAATATGGCAAAGATCGAGACCAGAACCGAACCCATGGTGATCAACATGGGTCCCCACCATCCCTCCATGCATGGCGTTCTCCGCTTAATTGTCACCCTGGATGGGGAGGATGTGATAGATTGCGAGCCGGTGATTGGCTACCTGCACCGAGGCATGGAGAAAATTGCTGAGAATCGCACTAACATTATGTATGTCCCTTACGTGAGCCGATGGGACTATGCAGCAGGGATGTTCAACGAGGCAATTACAGTCAATGCCCCAGAGAAATTAGCAGATATTCCGGTACCCAAACGTGCCAGCTACATCCGCGTGATTATGCTGGAGTTGAATCGGATTGCGAATCACCTGCTGTGGCTTGGACCATTCCTAGCAGATGTGGGTGCCCAAACCCCATTCTTCTACATCTTCCGAGAACGGGAGATGATTTATGACCTATGGGAAGCTGCCAGTGGACAACGGTTAATTAACAACAACTACTTCCGTATTGGTGGAGTTGCTGTTGACCTACCCTATGGATGGATAGATAAGTGCGAAGACTTCTGTGACTACTTTGACCCTAAAGTTGATGAGTACGAACGGTTAATCACCAACAACCCTATCTTCCGCCGCCGAGTTGAAGGTATCGGTACCATTAGTCGGGAAGAAGCGATTAACTGGGGACTTTCTGGCCCGATGCTACGAGGTTCTGGAGTCAAGTGGGACTTACGCAAAGTTGACCACTACGAATGCTACGACGACTTCGATTGGGAAGTACACTGGGAAACCGGGGGTGATTGCTTTGCCCGCTATGTGGTGCGGATTAGGGAAATGCGGGAGTCCGTTAAGATTATCCGTCAAGCCTTAAAAGGACTTCCTGGTGGTCCTTACGAAAACCTAGAAGCCAAGCGGATGGCAGAGGGTCGCAAATCCCAGTGGAACGACTTCGATTATCAGTTCATGGGCAAGAAAATTGCCCCTACTTTCAAGATTCCCAAGGGCGAACACTATGTCCGTCTTGAGTCTGGTAAAGGAGAACTAGGAATTTTCATTATTGGTGATGATAATGTCTTTCCTTGGCGTTGGAAGATTCGTCCAGCCGATTTCAATAACTTACAGATTCTGCCCCATATCCTCACAGGAGTCAAAGTTGCCGATATTATGGCCATTCTCGGTAGTATTGACATCATTATGGGGTCAGTAGACCGTTAAAGTAGGTTAATGGTTCTAGGTAATAGGCTCAATGGCTCTAGGTTTTAGACTAAGCGGGTTTTGGCAACGTTGATTAGCTCCGCCTCAAACACGGAAGCTCTCAACTAATCGAGTATTCCTCCTATTCTTTGCTAAGGTAGGAGGAATTTTTGATTTTAGGTGCGCTCTTACCATTAAGAATTAAATTCGCCACAGCTCACACCTGTTGTAAGACTGTGATGTTAAGACAGCATTTAGCTGTCCGGCAAAATTCATCCCACACCTAATTCGCAGCATAGGTGTGGGATAAATTTTGCACAGAGTATGTATGGAATTGCTATAATATATGTACTGATAAACAAAGCCGTTCGCGAAGCGTGGCCAAAGGCCTTAAATGCTGGTTTGTCAGCTATTTAACTAGCGGAAAAATCGAATTTTTGTATTGTTCCGGCGCGGAGGGGCATCCCGTGTCGTCAATAAAGCTTGCCGAGTATCCGAACCGTTGGGTGGAGTTGGCAAGAAGCCCATACTGACCTTACAGGTTCAGTGTGGGAGTATGTCACGGAATTCTAGGAATGTAGCTCCAAAGACTGAAGAGTAAATTTGCTGTCTATGAGTGAAAATCCCCCACCTATTAAAGTATTACGTCAGCGCCATGTAGGCTGGGATAAGCCTACCGAGGAAAATCTCAAAACTATTAAAACTATTGAGTTATTATGGAGTAATTTGTTCGAGGCAATTTTTGATCCCATTGAAGATAACTGGTTAGAGCATTGGCAAAAGCTATACAAAACCATTCTGGAGGTTTGTTCTGATAACGAAGAGCGCCGCATTACTCTAGTCTATCTGAGCAATGTTAAGGATTTGATAAAAGAAGCTAGGGAATGGAAAATGTTGGTGACTTACCTGGAGAATACTAAAGACTGGGCTAGAAAATCGATTATTAGAGGCTCGTGAACCGTTAAATAAAACAGTGAAAATAGTGACGATTCCGGTAAGCCACAGGCTTTATTAAAAATATCTCTGATAAAGTAAAACCTGTAAAGTTAATCACAGTAAGACGCCTATCCCTTCTACAAACGCTTTCGGGAATACTTTTCTGATAATATACTTTTCTGATAATACTGAGCGCTCCATTATGCGCTACCAGTAGCCAAGCTTGACCTTAGTTGTTGCTGCGTTCGCGTAGCGTGGCCTGCATGTCAATCGCTTTTAGCGTGGCCTACGGCCAATCGCTTAGCGGCTCAATCCTCGCGCATCGCAATCCTAATTAATTTGTGAAGAATAATAGGTCGTGAGATTCTTCCCTCAACCTTGATCACACCATCACCCGATCACCCTGTCTAAGCCTCTGGGCAAAATGTTAAGAAGAGTAAACTAGAGAAGTAGTATAAAGTCCAGTTAATTACTTCCTAAATAATCCCCGGATTTTTGGCTGTTCGCGCTTTGGCTGATGGGTAATTGTCAATTACCTGTAAGCCAAAGCGCAAATAGTCATTACCCGATCAGGACTATGATGATTAGTCAACCGGATTTTATCTAACTATCTCAAGTGCCAGTTTTCTCAGGATTATAGAGCGCGTGAAAGTTTTTCAGACGCTGGAACGGCAGCAACGCCAAAGTTTGCTGATTTTATTTACTGTTGCTCTGCTATTTTGGTCAAGCTTAACGTCTTTGTTGCCAACCCTGCCGCAATATATTGAAGACTTGGGTGGGACTAAGCAACAGGTCGGGCTAGTAATGGGTTGCTTTGCCATTGGTCTGTTGCTGTTTAGAAACCCACTGGGGCGTATGGCAGACCTGCGCAGTCGCAAGTTGGTAGTAATTATTGGTACTAGCGCTGTAGCTCTAGCACCTTTGGGCTATCTATTTACCCAGTCGATTAGCCTGTTGATGCTGGTGCGAATGTTTCATGGCATCAGTATTGCAGCCTTTACCATCGGTTATTTGGCTCTAGTCACCGATTTGTCCCCTGTTGACAAGCGGGGTGAGTTAATTGGTTACATGAGTTTGGCAACACCGATTGGTTTAGGTCTCGGACCAGCGCTGGGGGGTTTTCTACAACAAGAGGTTAGCTACACCGTTTTATTCTTAGTGTCTGCAGCTCTAGGTGGGCTGGGTGTGCTCTTAGGGAGTCAGATTCGTGAACCAATCAGGCATGCTAGACCTGAGCAGGAACAATCAGAATCTTGGTTAAACTCGATTTGGCAGCTATTGGTCAAACTATGGCAGTTGTTAACCAGCCCTCCTCTTGGAATTCCAGCTTTGGTAATGCTGTTGTTCGGTATAGTATTTGGAACAAAAGTTAGCTTTGTCTCTCTGTTTATTCGAGAGACTGGTATTAATCTCAATCCAGGATTGTTTTTCACAGCTGCTGCGATCGCTAGTTTTGTGATTCGTGCATTAACTGGTCAGGCATCTGATCGGTATGGACGAGGAGTTTTTATCACCGCTAGTGTGGTTTGCTATATCATCTCAATGTTGATGATTTCCCAGGCTGTAACGGGAGTCGGATTTTTACTAGCTGGTTTATTAGAAGGAGTTGGCGCTGGACTATTCATACCGATGATGACTGCTTTGATGACTGACCGCTCCTCTGCTGACGAACGGGGTCAGGTATTCGCTGTCTGCATTAGTGGGTTTGATTTAGGGATTGGCCTAGCTGGGCCGATCTTTGGTTATTTCGCCGACCTGTTAGGATATCGAGGAATTTTCTCCTGTGGTGCTGGTATAGCATTTTTGGCACTGATTATCTTTATGACCCAGTCCAACAAAAATTTATCCCGTTCCCTCAGATTTGCCATCGGTCGTGAACGGGATTTATATGCTATAGACACTAGAATGCCTTAGCTTAACAAACGGGCTAGGAGGGATTCGAACCCCCGACACCGTGGTCCGTAGCCACGTGCTCTAGTCCACTGAGCTACAAGCCCTTAACTGCTGCCACTTTTCTGTGGGTCAACAGTTATTTATCATAACACATAGATCAAAAATTTTGCAACACTCTTGTGGAAATCAATCGCTCGCTATCCCATCTCGATAGTCAAGGTCAAGCTCAGATGGTCGATGTTTCTGGCAAAAAGCTTACCAAACGTCAGGCAGTAGCCGCTGCTCAGGTACGGATGAAAACCGCAACCTTCAACACCATCCAAGCTGGTAATGCCCCCAAGGGTGATGTCTTAGGAACCGCTAGGCTGGCTGGGATTATGGCAGCAAAGCAAACTTCCCAACTGATTCCTCTGTGTCATCCCTTGCCCCTACACAAGATCGAAGTTCAAGTGGAACCTGACCCCCAACTACCGGGATACCAGATTCAGGCATCTGTGACTACTAAAGCTGAAACTGGTGTCGAAATGGAAGCACTAACAGCAGTTTCTGTTGCGGCTTTGACCCTTTACGATATGGCCAAAGCGTTGGAAAAGTCTATCGCGATTGAATCGATTCGCCTGTTGAGTAAGACCGGAGGTAAATCGGGGGATTACCAAATCTCAGGCGATTGCTAAGTTAAGGAATCAGCTCAAGTCAAGTTGGGTCAGCACTTAGCACTGATCCACGCTCGGCACTCAGTTGCCAATTACCGTTTGAACAGGAAATCTATGGCTAAGATTAGATTTCTCGCAAACGTGGCATCAGTTCCACGAGATTACAGGGGGAATTGCCCAAATCGAGCTGGTCTTTGATAATCTGCTCCCAACCTGTCCGACAAGCTCCAGAAGACCCAGGCAGACAAAAGATGTATGTTCCGTTAGCCACACCAGCCAGGGCACGAGATTGGATAGTAGAAGTCTTAATCTCTTGGTAGGAAATCATGCGGAAAATTTCACCAAAGCCCTGGATTTCCTTATCCAGCAGAGGTTGAATCGCTTCTGGTGTACCATCTCGACCTGTAACACCAGTTCCTCCTGTAGTCAACACTACCTGTACCGATTCATCAGCAATCCATCGGGAAACCACCTCACGGATTTTGTAGATGTTGTCTGGAACAAGAACCTTTTCCGCTAAGTGATGCCCCGCCTGGGTTAAACTCTCAACCAGCAGCTTACCGGACTTATCCGTGGCTTCGGTACGGGAATCGGACACCGTCATCACTGCAATATTTAAAGGAACAAACTGTTTGGTTAGGATCATGTTCAATCCAACATTAGGTTCTAAAATAAAATTAACTGACTAGGGTTGGTATCAGACCAAGCCCCTAAACAACTCAAAACTGACAAATATCTATGCCTCCTCGTTGGCCTCGTAAACCTGATCGACGTGATCCAGCCTACCGTCGTCTAGATGACCGCATGAACTTTGCTGTACATGTGGCAATTTTTGCTGCTTGTAATTCCGGAGTGTGGTTCTTCAAAACTATACAGTATGCTCAATGGACTTGGGCATACTGGTTTACTGGTCTGTGGGGATTGATTTTAGTAGGGCATGGGGTTTATATATTTGCGATCGCAAACTATACCCCCCTGCCTACTCAAGAACCTCCAACCGAATCCCCTCAGGGATGAAATCACCCAAGATAATTGTAGTAATTGATTTTTTGTTGACTGTTGACGGTTAACTGTTGACGGTTAACTGTTGACGGTTAACAGAAAGCCAGCAAATAAACTCGGCTCTTTTAATTCAAGGTGATGAGCAAACTGTTTTGAGGTAAAGGTTAAACTTTACACCTTCAATTCTAACCCTTTAACTTTAAACCTTTAACTTTAAATATTCCTTAGATATCCCAACATGTAATTAATTAGAAACAGCTAATTACCATGGCTAATCCAACTTCTACAGAAGCAATCGAAACTCTCGCTGCTGAAATTGGCGACAAAGTATATATTGATGTAGCCAAATGGCATCTTTACCTCAGGGATGCCCATCTACATACCACTTTGGCTGAACAATTTTATCCCCTACTAATCGATAACACTAATACAATCACAGAAGACCAGATGATGCCAATCCTGCAAAGCATTTCTGTGAAGCTAGGTGGTGGTAAACGGCAAGTTCCCCTAGCAGATTTGCTACCCATGCAGTGTCAGATGGATCTAATCGATATTCTCGAAGAGTATCAAAGACAGCTTTAAGTATCTGAAAATAGGCAATTTTCAAATAACTAATCACTAATAACAAAAAATTGGGTAACTTTAACAGCTACCCAAATAATTCTGCTTGTTCTTGGTTCACCAAAACAGCAAAGGTTTTCCTGTGAAGCGTTAAAAACTAGGCAGTTACAGCTTTTTTCGCCACAGCACTTAACTCACCGTTGGCATACTTAGTTGCAAAAACATCGATAGTCGCTTGCTTGATCTTGCTAGCATTACCAGCAGTACCAAAGGCTTCGTAACGCTTCAAGCAAACCTGCTTCATATATTTGATAGAAGGCTTGAGGAAGTGACGGGGGTCAAAGTTAGAAGGATCTTTGGCAGCAGCTTCTCGGATAGCAGCAGTGATAGCTAAGCGGTTGTCGGTGTCGATGTTAACCTTACGGACACCGCTCTTAATACCCTTTTGAATTTCTTCAAGGGGTACACCATAGGTTTCAGGAATAGAACCACCGTACTGGTTGATCATGTCAAGCCACTCTTGAGGCACAGAGGAAGAACCGTGCATCACTAAGTGAGTGTTAGGCAGACGCTTATGAATTTCTTCAATGCGACTAATGGCAAGAATTTCTCCAGTCGGCTTGCGGGTGAACTTATAAGCACCGTGGCTAGTACCAATAGCCACAGCTAGAGCATCAACTTGGGTGCGCTCAACAAATTCAACTGCTTCGTCGGGGTCGGTCAATAGTTGGTCGCGACTCAGAGTTCCTTCAAATCCGTGACCATCTTCTTTGTCACCTTTACCGGTTTCCAGTGAACCTAGGCAACCCAGTTCCCCTTCAACACTAACACCGATAGCATGGGCAACTTTTACTACTTCGGCAGTAACACTGACGTTGTAATCGAAGCTGGCTGGAGTCTTAGCATCAGCTTCCAAGGAGCCATCCATCATCACACTGGTGAAGCCGTTACGAATTGCCGAATAGCAGGTGGCTGGGCTATTGCCATGGTCTTGGTGCATGGCAATGGGAATATGAGGGTAGGATTCCACCGCTGCTGTGACCAGATGGCGGAGGAAGTTCTCACCTGCATATTTGCGGGCACCACGAGAAGCTTGTAAGATTACCGGACTATCCGCTTCTTCAGCAGCCTGCATGATAGACAGGATTTGTTCCATGTTGTTAACGTTGTATGCTGGAATCCCGTAGCCGTTCTCAGCTGCGTGATCCAACAGTAGCCGCATGGGTACAAGTGCCATATTATATTCCTCCTAACTTTGTTTGTTAGCTATTCCGGCGAGAAGCCTCACGTCTGACACTCCCTAGTGACTCGTGAACAGAATCGCCAGTCCAGACATGTCAATCTAGTTGCTTCTAGACAGCGATGCAGCGAGGTAGCGCGGTCTTGGGGTTCCCCCCATGAGCCACTACCAGTGCGGTCATGGGGGGAACCCCCATGAGCGACTGCATCAAGACAGGTTAATTCTTTAGATAATCTTAAGATATTTTGCAGCTTTTATTCAAATTTCTTAATTAGATCATCTAGACAAAGCTGAGTCTATAAAACTTGACAAAACTTACCAAATCTATAAAATAATACCCAACTACCCCAGGGAAAAATCTGGATAAACAGTAAAGTATAGGTAGTTTTCCTAAAAGTTTTGAGAACAGCTCCTAACCTTTCTCATTGGACCAATAATTTAATGTTTGTTGGCGCGAGCGGGGTCTAGCAAGCCCAGGCAGTATACCTTTTAAAGCACAGAGGTGGTCAACTGTTCATCTTATACCTAGTACATAATACTTACCTATTACCTAAAATTCGTATCGATAGACACATGTGGCTAACTAAAAGTTAGCTAAAAATGGGTCGCCCGGGACTCGAACCCGGAACTAATCGGTTAAAAGCCGAGTACTCTACCATTGAGTTAGCGACCCGGTAAGCTTCTTTCAAACATACCTTTACTAAGAATATCACATTGATAAGGAAATGTCTAGGGAAATTTAGAAAAATTTCGCCGTTAGCCTCACCGATGTCTCACTACTCTCTCCGGGAGCTAAGTGAGTTAAATTTTCCCCAGTGTTAAGAGCGTTACGGGGAGCACTCCAAGGTTCAAGGCAATAAAAGTCCTTGCCTTTAACTGTCCAAAATACCAAGGTCGAGTAAGCGTCAGTGTAGGTCAATGCGATCGCTAATCCCCGTTCGGGATCAGTAACACTGGCAGTATTATTACTCAGTTGCCCAAACGCTACATCAATTTCATCACAGCTAAAATCAAAACTGCCAGTGAAAGGATGTACTGCTTGAGTTTGCTTCTCCTGATACTCCGATCCAGGAATATCAAACTCCAGTTTAGTTTTGTCAGACGTCAAGAAGTAGGGATGGAAACCTGTGGAAAAGGGCATCGGTTCAGCAGAATGATTAGTATAGCGCTGATCAATGTCTAGGGTGTTGCCCTTTAATCGATAGGTAAAGGTAACTTCAAACTCGAACGGATAGACAGAGCGAGTTTGATCATTACTCTTGAGGGTGAGAGTCAACACTGCCATGTCACTCGTTGCACTATCAGTCACCTGCCAAGGCAAATTACGGGCAAAGCCGTGTTGTTTGAGAGTATAGTCTTGGCCAAGGTATGTATAAGTATCATTAACTAAGTTTCCACAGATGGGGAAGAGGATGGGAATGCCACCCCGTACACTCAGATTGGGATCTTTAAAGCGTTCCGCATCAAGATAAAAAATCTCCTGACCTTGGATATTCCACCGAGTGACAATGCCACCCCGTTCAGGAACCACTTCTAATCGAGACTGGGCATTGTGGTCAGTGAGAATGTAAGTTTCGTATTGGTCTTGAGTGCGTAGGATCTCAAACACTGGCTTTTCTCCCTTACGATTTAAAATCAGCTTTATCAGTTTATTGAGTGTCTTACCACTTTTGGTAACAGCAAGAGCCTATTTTTGAGTTACTCTGACTGCGACCGATGGCAGGTTGGCAGGTTGGCAGTTTTTTTTCCCAAATTCATGCTTAGTGCCAAGCACGTACAGGGATTAGTATGTCACAATGATGGGTATGTGGAACCTGTAGACACCTACCTACCAAAATGCTTGCTTCTTGAACCAGAAGGCTTTAGCCACGCCGACGTTTATACTAAGCAGTAGGGTCTCTCCTGCTGTATCCTATAAATAGCCAAGTCGGTGACAAAACTGACAGCTAAGAAGACTAAGGGGAACGGAACAGCTCTTTTTGAGCCAAATTCGTTAGTAGTGTGTTTAAAGCGCCACAAAGCGTGTGAGTAAAATCCTACTGTCAACGTTGCTAGTACCCGGTTTTTAACCCCATGAGCAACATTCGCTCACAATCCCCTATTTTTAACTTCGGGGAGTTTTCGGATTCTTACTCCATTGCCGTCGATAGCAATACTAGTGGAATCTAAGTTTACAAATAACTATAGAGTAACCATACCCCCAAACACCATCTCTGAAAGACTACAGCACCATTGCTGGCAAGCAGGAGAAATGGGTTAGGGAGATATAGGATACTGAATTAAATCAATTAAGGGATGTAGGGCCGACCTGACGGGGTTTCCCAAATTCGCGTTCTGCATCAAGACAATGCATAAAAACAATGCATAAAAAAAGTAATCAATCACACGAGCAGCGTTGATCAACTCAAACTCAAGCTCGCTTTTAATACATGCCTTACTCTCAAGCAATGAACATAAAAGACTATTAAGCTAATTTAATATTTAACAAGGAATAGACAAACCCGCTTGATTCCATGTTAAGTTAACCAAAAATGATTTCAAGCCAACCCCTACCCTTTAGGGCTGGGGATACGAGGAGTGAGCTACAATTATTGCTAATCCTTTAAAATCTTGGAATCTATTTTTGCTGCTGATGGCGGCTTGACTACTCAAGTAAATGGTATTTTAGTCGCCAGAGCCAACAAAAAAAGGATCTGGAGTATTCCTACTCTGGTGGCTCAGGTTTATTTTAGCCTTAGATTGTATCTCATCATCGTTCCGGATGGAGAGAAACCCGCCAATTATATTCGTGGGAAGTATGTCAAAATAAAGTTGTTTCTAGAGAAACCCAACCGCTTACTTCACCAGTAAAACCAAGAGTTATCTGCAACAGGAGAAGCCGAATATGCTACACCGCAAGATTTATCAACTCTGCTGCGATGGTCGTGAGGTCTGCGTTTTCTTGCGGGATCAGCAACGTTGGATTGAACAGGCCCGCATTGTTGATATCGAGGGAGATTTAGTCACAATTCGTTATGAAACAGACGAAGAGGATGAGATCAGTTCCTGGGAAGAAATGGTCCGCTTGGAAAGCATAGGCTCTGTGAGTCACAAGCTAGCTTCTGTTTTCCGAGGTAATGTTGATCCGATAGTCTCTGATGATTGTCCGGAGGCTGAACAAATTCACCCCCGCTCCCAAGACTTAAATCAGGACTAGATTGTTCATTGTTAATGGACAACTGTTAAGGGAAAATTGATAACTAACAACTAGCTAGCAATTTTCCCTTAACTATTCGTTACTCAAGGGGTTCTATCCGTTCAAAAACTGGACAGTACCCCTCCAGTGTTACTTTAAAACCATAGAGAGCTGAGGCTGGATTCCAGCAGCGCTGCCCTCTTTGGTACAGACAATTACCACAACACTCGATATTAATTGGTATCTTGGCTCTGCCCCCTTGTTTGAGTAGTTCTCGTTGTGACAATCCCCGCAAGACCAGTTCTTCTCCTTGCCAGCGGGCTTCTACTAAACCAGTATCAGCGAAATTTTGCCAACGAGGATCCGTTGCGATCGCTCTTGAAAGAGTGATATAGACAAGTGTATCTAATTCATGCAACTCTCCTTCATAGTTTGTTTCCGTTGGTAGAGCTGGTCTGATAAAGGTCTCACCAATGGGAAGTTCTACCAGTGTTCCTGCTGCTGGCGTATGGAGGTGATATCGATTTTGTAACTCTTCCAAACCAGCAAGATCAGCTAGGTAGGTAGGAGAACCGTGAACAAAAATCACATGTTGAGGTCGAAGATTATGAATCAACTGGGTGGTGCCCAGACAATCCCCATGTTGAGCCAGCAGATAAGTTTCAACCTTAAGCCATCCGTAGTCATCCGTTAGATCCTCCAAAGATTTAAGATGTTCCGGTTGCAGGACAACCCAAGAACGGTTCTCTTGCTGCGAGTACTCCCTCCAATCCATGTTTAAGTCAGTGAGGATAATACAGGGAGATTTACCGATAGCATCTCGCTGCTGGGGATCTAACCGCCGCACCCGAGGACGTACCCGCTCATCCCAAAACAAGGCTTGATGTCGGGCAAAATTTTGTACTGAGCTGGGAAAGTGAGACAGCAGTTCTAAGTAAGCATTACAACCAGCAGCCACGTTTCCATTGACCCAAATATCAAGGTCGCGTCCTGTAAAGTTGTGATGAGAGCGCAGGAGCATCAGGATTTCTTGACCTAAGCCTAAGGTAGGCACTGGCAACACAACTGAGTTATTGGTAGCAATGGCGTGCTCAATACGCTCTACTAGTTGATTTTCTTGTTGCCGCCGATGGGGATGTCGAGCAGTGCCATAACTGCCTTCTACAATTACCACATCCGGCTGTGTCCCCCTGAGGGATTCAAGGGATAATCCCTCCACCAGCCGTGAGTTAGACAGGAAAAAGTCACCAGTGTAAAGCAGTCGGTAAGTTCGATGGCGACTTGTGTAAGTGAGTAAAAATGCTGCTGCTCCTGGCAAGTGTCCAGCTGGGAACAATTGAGCAGTGAGTCCCTCACAGAATTCTACAGGGGTAACCCACGGAAGAGCTTGACAAAATGGGAGAATATCCTCAGGAGGCAGTTCCGGCCAGTTGAGTAGTAATAGTTGAGTCGTTACCTCACTGGCGTAGATTGGTAATTGTGGAAAAGTTTGGTGAAGAGCCAGCAATCCCTGACTATGGTCTGAGTGAGCGTGGCTACACAGGACTAAATCTGCTGGTGGTATCCCATCGATCTGTAGGGGGGAAATGTCTTCTAATCCACAATCAAGGAGAATGCGGTGTGGCCCCATCTGCACCAACAAACAAACCCCTTCTGCACCATGACCAACACCGTAAGGAAAGCAGGTTAATCGGTCATCCTGATCAGAGGATGCTACTGGGCGTTGATTGCTCATGAGCTTCAACTTAAATTTTAGCTAATCCGGCTCCGTTAACCCACGTCTTACTAATCAGGGAAGGGTGAATGATTAAGCCTTGGAAGAGGCAGACAGAATCGGCGATCGCCAACGGAAAATAAGGTGGAACTATTTTTACTAAGGCTGCATCTTCCTTGAACGGAAAATTCAACGGATTCTTCCCCAGTCAAAACAAACGTGGTAGAGTTGTCACTCCGTACCAATTTAGAGTGGTTTGTATGCTGGATATACCCTATAGGTCACTCTGGAGTCTATGAAAATCCCACACCCTACCCCTAAGGGTGGGTGTGGCGAGTTCTCAACTAGTTTCCCTTCTTTCGAGGTCAGAGTCAAGAGGGGATACGGCTGTCAACAACATCACCACAGTAGGGAGTTAAGTAGGGATGGACTGGCGAAGTCCCTCTAAGTGAGGATTTTTATTTTTTGACACTCCCCATGCCTAGAAGGCAGGGGCTTGGGAAAACCCCCGTGAGCCCCCTTACACTCCCCGCTCTAAGGCCTTTGGCCACGCTTCGCGATCGGTCAGCTTCTAGCCTTTGGCATCTGCTGTAATAGCAGATGCCTGGGTTTTTCCAAGGCTAAACCATGAAGGCTTTTTGAAAGCTCAGCAGCTGACAACTAAAGTAAATACTGGAAGCTTAGTGTGCAGAGCCGTTGCCGTGATAATCGTCTGAATCATAAAATCCGTTCTTAGTCCCAAAAAACAAGCACAAAGCAGTAAAAGCAATTGTTAGTACCACTAAAACCAGTTTTACTTCCATTTTCTTAATAACTCCTCATGGCTGTGAGAAAAAACCGTCACGTTCATTGTAACTCCCTCTTTCGTCCAGAACCTGCCTCAATCCCCTGCCTAAGATGAACAGATTCAATTTAGATGCGTGTTAGCTTAAAAGCCATTACTAGTTTAATAGCATTATATTACTATATAATTATCTTTTAATTATATAGAGCGAGTATGGTATTATTTCTATCGGTGTGTTTGTTGGGGTTTAAACGCCAAAATAATAGTCAGCTTAGAAAAAATGGCAAGTACAAAGTACCAGCATAGGTAGTACAGCATAGGGAGTACCAGCTTAGTGCGATCGCTATCGGTAGTAACTTAGGTAAATTACGCACTATCTTAGAAGCTGCTAATCACGAACCTATACCAAACTCAAGCTTTTTCCCTACAGAGCGTTCTAGTTGGCCTAAAGCCCCACCATTTCAAACCACCACAACCAGATCATCTCAATTACTGCTCTAGCCGGTTGAAGTTTTATATGAAAGAAATCTATAAAATTAAGCGTCGCCAATTACTTAAACTTAGCTCGATAACTCTTGGTAGTAGTGTTTTGGCAGCTTGTACTAATCAAACCTCTACAGCATTAACTACAGAAAAAAAAGGTACATTAGATAAAATAAAATTTGCTCTGGGCTGGAAAGCTGAAGCAGAGTACGGTGGTTTTTATCAGGCTGTTGCTACTGGCATTTATCAAAATTATAACCTAGATGTTACTATACAACCAACAGGTCCTCAGAGCAATACCACCCAATTATTAATGGGAGGAGTAGTTGATTTAATTATGGGACAGGCTGTTGATGCTATTAAAGCAGTGCAACAAGGTATTCCCAAAATTACTGTAGCAAGTATCTTCCAAAAAGGAATACGAATTCTATTGGCTCATCCAGGGGTAGGCAATGACTCTCTGGCACAATTAAAAGGTAAACCGATTTTTATTGCTCCTGGAGCCATCACAACCTATTGGCCCCTACTCAAGGCAAAATACGGTTTTACAGATGACCAGAAACGCCCCTATAACTTTAATGTTAGCCCTTTCTTAGTAGATAAAAATTCAGCCCAACAGGGAATTTTGACCTCTGAACCTTACATTATAGAAACACAAGGAGGCTTTAAGCCCAATATATTACCCTTAGCAGATGCTGGTTATAATCCCTATAGTTTCACCATTGAAACCACGAAGAAACTCGTTGAAACTAACCCCGACCTGGTTCAGCGATTTGTTGATGCCTCAATCAAAGGATGGTATAGCTATCTAGAGAATCCCGAACCAGCCAATGAGCTGATCAAAAAAGATAATCCAGAGATGAGTGATGACCTAATTGCCTATGGTCTGGATAAGCTTAAAGAGTATGGTATTATCATCTCTGGTGATGCTGAAAAACTTGGCATTGGGGCAATGACCGATGAACGCTGGGAAAGTTTGTTCAATGAGTTAGTTACCGTTGGGGTAGTTGATGCCAAGACTGATTACAAACAAGCCTACACCTTGGCATTTGTCAGTAAAGGAGTAAATTTTAATACCAAAAGTTAGTTAAAATTTTAGTTTATTAGTTACTTATTATTTGCTTTAATTAAGTCCCGAAATAACAGCTTATAAAAAAAAGTAAAATGCCGAATATAAGAGATTCTTTATAGACATATTAACATCAAAGTTATTAACTATTGTTATTAGACATTAATTTATATCTAGTCTTGCCAAGTCAGATTGATAAATAATTTAAACTATTAACGGATTGCTAATCACTGATTAGACCTCTTGCAAAAGTAGTTTTATGATACTGTTTTTATAAATTTTTTTTCCGCTGTTACCTGTTACTTCCGACTTCTGCAAGAAGTCTATTGCTAATAACTGACAATAGATGAACCAAAAACCAGCTATTTCTCTTACCCATGTCAATAAAACTTTTGACAATGGTACTGTAGCCCTAAAAGATCTAAATCTCAACATCAATAACTCTGAATTCATCAGTCTGGTTGGACCATCGGGATGTGGTAAGAGTACCCTGCTACGCATCATTGCTGGACTAAGCACTATGAGTTCGGGAAACATAGAATGGAGCGATCGCGCCCACCAAAAGGAGATAGCTTTTGTCTTCCAAGAAGCAGCACTAATGCCTTGGGCAACGGTAATGGGAAATGTGCGATTGCCTCTTAAATTGGCTAGGGTCTCTAAAAAAGTGGCTGATAATGCTATTAAAGAAGCGCTCCAATTAGTTGGACTGGAAAGTTTTGCCCAATCCTATCCCCGTCAACTATCCGGTGGCATGAAAATGCGAGTCTCTATTGCCAGAGCTCTTGTTACTTCTCCCAAGGTATTGCTGATGGATGAGCCGTTTGGAGCCTTGGATGATATCACTCGTACTAAGCTTAACCTGGAGTTACTTGATTTGTGGAGTAAAAAACACTGGACTGTGGTTTTTGTGACTCACAATATTTATGAAGCCGTATATCTATCCAATCGGGTGGTAGTAATGGCGGCTCGTCCAGGTCGAGTAGTGGCGGATATAACTATTGATGAACCATCACCACGTAACGAACAGTTTCGTACATCCTTAGTTTATACCAAATATTGTCAGAAGGTGGCTGAGCAGTTGTCAAAAGGGATGAATTATGAGTGATAATTTATAAATTATTATTTAGACATAACTGATCAATTATCATTATCAAAAATATGACTATAAATTTGACAGCTATATTAAACGGTATCTAATAATTTTATGACAAAAAATCAAGCCTTCGTTCTGGCAAAGCTAAAATTGAAACGTTTGGTATCTATCGATATTATAGCCCCTGTGGTAGTGGGAATCCTGGTGTTGATGGTGTGGGATATCTCTGTTCGAGTGACTAGTACGCCCTCCTATATATTACCAGGTCCTTTGCTGATTATCAAGGTATTAATTAGGGACTGGAACAGTTTATTTCAGCCATTGCTGATCACCATAAAAATCACTGTAGCTGCTTTTATAATAGCAGCAGTTTCAGGATTGCTAATTGCCATGTTAATGGCTCAGAGTAAGTGGATTGAAAAAAGCTTATATCCCTATGCAGTCGTTCTGCAAACAATGCCTATTGCTGCGATCGCGCCTTTAATTATTATTTGGCTGAGGAACAATACCTTCGCTGCTTTGGTAATTTGTGCTTGGATTGTAGCATTCTTCCCGATTATTTCTAATACGACGTTTGGTTTAAATAGCATCGATTCCAACTTAAGTGACCTGTTCCGGCTTTACAAAGCATCTCGCTGGCAGACAATGCTGTATCTGCGACTACCAAGTGCTTTACCCTATTTTTTAGCTGCATTACGTATCAGTGGTGGATTAGCCTTAATCGGAGCAATAGTAGCTGAGTTTGTTGCCGGTACAGGCGGTGTTAATTCAGGAATTGCTTATCAAATGCTAATTGCTGGCTACAATCTCGAAATTCCCCGAATGTTTGCTGCTTTGTTTATGATTAGTAGTCTAGGTATCTTGATTTTTGTACTCTTGACCACCTTATCCAACTTGGTTCTTGGGCAATGGCATGAAAGTTCTCTGACAAGAGATAATTGATATGATAATTAATAGTGATAATTAATAAGGAACCAGCTATAAACCTTAATCTTTTCAGTGATTCGATTTCGATAGAGTCAGAGAACTATGCCTGAGAAAAATAAACCCCTAGTCAGCATTATCATTCCAGCATACCAAGCCGAAAATACCTGGGGGGGCGACAAGCGGCCTGTAACCCTTGATATATATTAAATTGAGCGAATTATGGTAAAAAAAGATAGGTCATAAATTGTCAATACGACCTACCAATTGAAAATGATACCAGAATTATATCAAAAACATCTAAAAAATCTACTTTCTGAATCTCAATTATTGTTTTTTTCTATTGTACTAATTATTATACAAGATATCAAAAATATTAAACTAGAAAAAATTGCCGAGTCATTACCTTTACCTATTCAGGTAAATTCAAGACGTAAAAAACTACAGAGATTTTTATCATTACCAATATTTGAGCTCAAATTATTGTGGTTTCCAATTCTTGAAAAATGGCTGGAACAAACATTTACTAAAGAGTCAAAAATCTATTTAGCTATCGATAGAACTAATTGGAAATATAAAAATTTATTTATGATTAGTCTGATTTATAATAACCGAGCAATTCCAGTTTATTTTGAACTTATTTCAAAACTTGGCTCAAGTAATTTTTCAGAACAAACAAAAATTATATCAAATATTATAGAGCTATTTAATGGCTATCAAGTTATAATTTTGGGAGACCGAGAATTTTGTTCCGTCAAATTGGCTAAATGGTTAGATACACAAGGCTTTATCTTTTGTTTAAGACTAAAAAAATCGGAACAAATTCAACTTAAAAATTCGGGTTGGACTTCCTTAAAAAATTGTGGATTAAAACCAGGAACTTCATTATTTTTTGAAAATGTCAAAGTTACCAAAACTAAACAAATTACTGGATTTAGTATCGCCTGTAAATGGAAAAAAAGTTATCGAAAATCCGTGACCAAAGAAGGTTGGTTTATTCTAACAAATATGAGCAGTGCTCCGGAAGCAATTTCTGCCTATAAAAAACGTTTTAATATTGAAGAGATGTTCCGAGATTATAAGAGCGGTGGATATAATATGGAAGGCAGCAATGTGATCGGAAAACGCTTTATATCTTTAGTTATTATAATATCTTTCGCTTATCTTGCTTCCACAATACAAGGAGAAAAAATTACTAAACAAGGAGTTCAAAAATATGTAGCTAGAGTCAAAGAATATGGGCGTTCAACTAAAAGACATAGCAGTTTTTATATTGGACTATATGCTCAAAATTGGATTAACTTTTTTGATAAATGTTGGGAATTAGTTTATGATTTGATGCGCTTAAGTCGCCATAAGCTCGATAATTATTTACGAGGTATGAGAGCTATGAAGCTTATAGAGTCTACTTTTTAGCTCTCATGTCGCCCCTCCAGCGAAAATACAATTGCATAAGCTATCAAAAGCCTTATAGGACAGACCTATTTTTCCCAGCTCCAAATCCCTCACCCGCGTATGATACAGAGAGCTTTTGTGCTAGTTCCATTGGTAGAAATTGCTCCTGATTGGGTAGAACCAGTCTCCGAACAGAGTATTTTCCAACTCCTTCAAAAGCTAGACTGTTCTGGACTTAAGTTGTTGTCTGAATACTTCGCTAGTAGGTATTACCAAGTAATTGCTGCTCTGAGAAACCTACAAAAATCAGTAAAATCTATCTAGGATTAATTGAGGCAATATTGCCAAATAAAAATTCTATATGTGGCAGACTTAATCAATTTGCCTTTGCAGATAATCCTCAATCAACACGCGAGTATAGGTATTGAGGGGATACTCCATTGCCTGTTGGGGAGTAACCCATACCCATTCCTCAATTTCTTCGTTGGGCGTTATCGTTTCGCTAGCAGAGAATGCATAGTAGTTGACCATAATGAAATGGGCTTCTCGGACAAAGTTAGAGTCTAGCACCGCTTCTTGTAACAACGCAAAGCTCACTTGGGTTAACTCTAGACCAACTTCTTCTCGAAACTCCCTTAGAAGTGCCGATTCTAGGGTTTCGCCCCATTCTACTTTACCTCCCGGTACACCCCATAAACCCTTCCACTTAGTAGTTTTTACAATTAAGACTCTTCTACTAGGATTCACAACAAGTGCCCCTACAGTAGTCAAGGGAAACTGTTTCTGCACGGATACTGGTTTGATTGTGGTTTTATTTGGTGTGGTTTTATTGGGCATTGCTTTGCTTAGCTGATCCTTCCCCAGTCTTATGTAACACATCGATAGATTTTAAATTAGTTTCCTATTACCAGAAAACCACGATTGCTTATGGCTAAAATTGTCTCATACTTTTAACTGTTCAACTTGAGTTCTATCGAACTCAGGTGTCGGTAGCTTTAAGGAGCTTCGATCCATAAGCCATGAGTCATTATCATTAATAAAATCAATTTTTTAGGATAATATAATAAGCTATTTAACGACGTTAAATTCTGTATTCTAACCAATAATTATGAATTCTTATCCTGACTCCTGACTACTGTCTCATGGATTGGAGTCAAAACTTCTGAATTTCTGTCATCGAACTCAGGTTAAGATCATATCCATCACACCAATACCGCCAACTACTAGGGAAATAACAGAAATCCCTGACAACATAAGCGCTTACGGTAGGTGATTAACTGCCGATTGTTAATTTCGGGAGTCACTTCAGTAATACTCCGGACTTGGTTAGCGATCGCTTTAGCATCTCCCTAAACTAACGTCTTAGTTGACACTCCCCGTCTATGGGCGAGCAGGGAGTGTCAACTAAAACATTAGTTTGTTGGGAGAGGGGTTGCTATGGGACGTCGCTCAATGACCTGGTCGATTAAACCATAGTCCTTAGCCTCAGTCGCTGACATAAAGAAATCCCGCTCGGTATCCTCCTGAATCTTTTCCAGTGGCTGACCGGTATGTTCTGCTAAATAATTGTTTAGCTGCTGCTTGTGGTACAGGATTTCTTTTGCTTGGATTTCTATATCGCTTGCCTGTCCCTGTGCTCCTCCCAGTGGCTGATGAATCATAATCCGGGAGTGAGGCAAGCTCATGCGTTTACCCTTAGCACCAGCACTGAGTAAGAAAGCCCCCATACTAGCTGCTAGTCCAACACAGATAGTGCATACGTCCGGAGCAACTTGATTCATCGTATCGAAAATGCCCATGCCCGCAGTCACTGAACCGCCGGGAGAGTTGATGTACAGGTAAATATCTTTTTCCTGGTCATCGGCTTCTAGAAAGAGTAATTGGGCAACCACTAAGTTAGCTAAGTCAGAATCAACCTGTTGTCCGAGGAATACAATGCGCTCTCGCAACAAACGAGAGTAAATGTCAAAGGCACGTTCGCCACGACCGGATTGCTCGATAACTGTAGGAATCATAAAAAATAAGCGTGAAATTTGTAAACCCCGTGTATGGGCGACTGGGGAGGAAAAACAAAGGAAAAGGGCGGTTAAAACCGTCTTGGATCAATGTGGGGAGAACAGATGCAGTTCATACCCGTTCCTGTTAACAGCCTTCAAACGCCTATCGAAGCAGAACCTCATGTTTGCCTCGCGGCTTGTTATCAGTAGGTACTATCCTGTCAGAATAAAGAATGGCACTGTTTTACCCCTTGTAGGACTGTTTAACGATCTGGTTAATCAGCTTCGGACTGGCATCCCATCCTAAGGTAGGAACTTTCACCCTTGCCGATAACGTAGACTTCCCATAACATACAGCAGGTCTTAGGGTGCTCAGCTATCTTCCATGACTAGGCTAGGGAGTCCTGTCTAGGCAAGAGTGGGGTGCTGACCCAAGGTGGCTGCTAGATTGGTTTTTCTTTACATTGTAGCGACTACCAAACTCTTGCTTTGATTCTAATCTCGGCTACCCCTAATCTATTAAATTACACAGAATGATTTAGGAGCAACCCTTTGCACTGTGCCAGTCACTGAGGCGGAACATATAACTTGGCACTTATATGGTTGCTTAAATAAACTGGTAGAGTTAATTAGCTTCACGGGTGTATCAATTTTTAGAAAGTTCGTATCTCAGTCAAGTAGCATCGCTGTCTTGATGCAGTCGCTCATGGGGGAAACCCCCTTTGGCGGCGCTGCATCGCTTTCGATTGTTTCACCAAGACTATATATCAGGAATGAGGAGTGTGGCTCGTGTTTAAGAAAGTTTTTCAGGCGCTTACTATTACAATATTGCTCAACTTACTAGTCTATATTAGTCCACCAGATCCTCAACAGTCTGATGGTGTACCACATTTACAGGAAACCCCAAAAGTTTTATCAAGTTTACTATAGCACCACCAGACATGATTGATTAGTCATTAGTCATTAAACTTTCGAGGTCTTAATTAGTTCCATCTATGGATGGAACTAAGAAACTTGTATACTAATGACTCAATCATTAAAGGGCAATCGGAGTCATTGAATAAGTTAATCCCCAGGACAACCCAATCTCACGCTTGGAATCCCATGTAACTAACTCGCGGAGCAATGGCGGTTAGTCACCAATTTGTCTTATGATTCCAGATGTCAAATTCCACACCCACCCATTGCCGAGCCATGAAATTTAGTCTTTTAATAGAACACCTGGGTAGTACAGGGTCTTTGTGCCATAGCCTGAATAGCGCTACAGAGCTTAACCCTGAAATTACCGGAGTTGCTCCCATCGATAAAGCAACCCCAGGCACTCTCAGTTATATTGAGGGACCCAAGTTTGCCCACATGGTAGAAAAAACCCAGGCGAGTGCCTTAATTTTGTCCCTGGATGAAGCATTACAGGCAAAAGCGACAGAAAGAGGTATAGCTTGGGTAGGGACATCTGAACCGAGATTACTATTTGCTCATGCGATCGCATGTTTCTATCAAGCCTTTCAACCAGCACCAGTCATCCACCCCAGTGCAGTGATTGACCCAGATGCTCAGTTAGGAACAGATGTCTATATTGGACCCAACGTCGTAATTTTAGCAGGGGTAAAGATTGGCAATCAGGTTTGTATCCATCCTAATGTAGTACTATATCCTGAAGTAGACATAGGCGATCGCACTGTCTTACATGCCAACTGCACTATTCATGAACGGAGCCGCATTGGTAACGATTGTGTAATTCATAGTGGTGCAGTCATTGGTGCTGAAGGGTTTGGCTTTGTGCCAACCCCCCAAGGGTGGTATAAAATGCAACAGTCTGGCTACACGGTCTTAGAAGATGGGGTGGAAGTTGGCTGTAACAGCACTATTGACCGTCCAGCGGTTGGGGAAACTCGGATTGGACGCAACACTAAATTAGATAATTTGGTACATATTGGTCACGGCTCCGAGGTGGGACAAAACTGTGCCTTGGCAGCCCAAGTCGGATTATCTGGAGGAGTGAAAGTGGGTAATCAAGTGCTGCTGGCAGGTCAGGTAGGAATTGCGAATCAAGTGAAAGTTGGGGATGGAGCAATTGTGACCGCTAAATCCGGAATCCACAAAGATGTAGAACCCGGAAGTGTAGTGTCTGGCTATCCTGCTATTTCCAACAAACTCTGGCTAAAAATATCTGCCATCTACAATCGGCTTCCAGAAATGTATAAAATATTGAAGCAACTTCAACGAAACCTCAAATAGAAAAAATAAATAATAAAAGTCAAAAAACTGACCAATCTTTGCTATTCCTTTTGCTCTGATTTCGGAATAGTAAGTAATTAAGCTGACTTGAACAGACCCCTTTCCAAAATCTTCATATTGGAGATTAGCTTAGGGAGAGATAAAAACCTGAATTTGTCAAGGTTATAGTTAATCGTTTCTTCTCGGAAACTTAATGAATAAATATCCAAATATAAATAGTTTGTAAAGATCACCTAGATACATTGACTTTTAATGAAACAACCGTGTAAAAATTTACACAATACGTTGATGATTCATTAGACGATCATCAAACTGATCAGATTAATCAGGGTGTTAATACGGTTGGTGCTCATGTCAAAATTTAAGATTGCCTCTGATTTTTCTGGAATCATCGTCGTTTCAACTTTTAGCGTTCTAGAAAAATTAATTTTATGTCCACGTCTCAAATGCCAAAACAGTCCACCTTGAGAAAAGAAATCAACTATCTGGTTGATTCGTCTAGTTTTTCTAGTACTGAGCAACCAGTTAAACTAGTTAATGGTGGCTTTGAAGAAGGACTCAAAGGGTGGCAAAAGCTAGGACCAGGTGGGATCAAAAGAGCTAGTTTTGGCATTACTCCAACAGAGGGAGAAAAGCAACTTTTACTCAGAACTAGCAATACCGAAGTCACCAGAACAGGTCAGCCAAAAGCCCCATCAGCCTCTAAACTGGAAGAGTTTTTATACCTGTCCACAGGAACTCTCGATTGTATTGCCCAGAAAATTTTAGACACCGTTGGCATATGTGGTACTTCTAGCAAGGTAGTCAGAGGTGCTGCTATCCAACAAATTATTACCCCTGGTCTTGGTGATACCTTAACCTTTGATTGGAATTTTCTCACCAATGAAGACGTGGGAGATGAGGCTATTGTTGCCGACTTCGCTTTCGTTTGCCTTAGTTCTCCCAAGTCCCAAATTGTCTATGAATTAGCTAACCCCATCCTAGGAGTTTTTAGTCAAGCACCGAACAACTTTTACCACCAAACCGGATTTCAAACATTTACTCATACCTTCACTACACCTGGAACCTACAGCCTAGGCTTTGGTCTTGTGAATGAATTGAGTAATCAAACTCAGTCTGGACTAATCATTGACAATGTTCAGCTAACCAGCGCTACTGTTGATGATCCGGCTTCGCTACTCAGCTTGCTTTCAGTAGCCTCCTTTAAGGAAGCTTAAATAGGACTTAGGCACTCAAGCTATATGTAGAGCTATATCTAGAAATGAGTTGATTTGCTTAAACTCTATCTATAGATATTAGACCAGAGATATTAGACCAGAGATTAGACCTGATCAATGCATAAATCTTGTTAAAGCTTAATCCTTAGTGGGAAATCAACCCACCAAGGAGTAGAAATTAACTCATCCAGGCTAGCCAGTACTTCGGTGCTATGAATTGCTGGTCTTACACCAAGGAATTTTTTCCGTAGAATGCCTTCTGGATCAATGATATAGGTATGGCGTAGGGACATAATACCTAACCAAGAACCATAAGCCTTGCTGACAGAGCCATCGGTGTCAGCTAAAAGTGGGAACTTTAAACCCTCTGAGTCACAAAACTCGGCGTGAGAATCGACATCATCCACGCTCACCCCTAGGATCTGCACATTTCTCTTTATATATTTGCCCAAATCTTGCTGAAATCGCTGAGCTTCCAAGGTGCAACCACTAGTAAAGTCTTTGGGATAGAAATAGAGTACCACCCACTTACCTTTATAATCCGAGAGGGACACCTGACCCTTACCAGTATTGGTTGGTAGGGTGAACTCGGGTGCGGGTTTATCGAGAGGAGGTTGTTTGCCACCGAGAGCATGGGCAGGGTTGGGAAAATTTATCCAAGCTAGCAAAACGATAAAGCTAGCCAACAGACTGCTGAGAAATGCGCGACGAGAGATCATGATGAAAACAGGAAATTATTCTTCACATAAGTTTACATCATTGATGAACTAAGACTTTATAAACAATTCATCCCGGTTGGCTATGCAGATAATTGACATTTAGCCAATAATTTGTTACATTTTTTAATATAAACGGGCTACACAGAGTAAATTCGCGGAGCAAAGAACAATGTCCAATCAAGAGTCTAACGAAGCCAAATTCGGTTTCACCTCTAAAGCAGAAAACTTAAATGGTCGTCTAGCTATGATCGGTTTCATCGCTGCTTTAGTCACAGAATATATTACTGGTCAAGGTGTACTACACTTTTTGGGCTTAATGTAGTTCCCAATAGTTAGTTAAATTTGTCAATCTCAATAAATAGCTGGAGTTCAACACTAGAACTCCAGCTTTCTTATGTGTTTTTAGCTGATTCCATAGTTTGTTCTACGGAATGTCAGCTAAAATATCAAAACGGTGCGACCCCGTAATTTAATTCTTCAAAGGTCAAGCGCACCGGAACTGATTTCTGGATAGGAATTGGGGTAAGGAATGTGATACAATGCCTGTTTGAATACTTATCATGTTTGGTTGATAGCCAAGTGAAAATTGAAAATTAAAAGTTGTTAGGTGTCAATTGACAATTAACATGCATGGCACCAACCGTATTATATGTGATTAACCAGACTTCATAGTGACTCCCTATTCCCCACCCAGTAGATACAGCGATAACAGAAAACCCTGATTGCTATCAAGCAGCAAGCAGGGTTTTCTATCGGATATATTCCTTGAGAATGCTATTGCGATTTGGATGGCGTAGTTTGCGAAGGGCTTTAGCTTCAATTTGTCGAATCCGTTCCCGCGTCACGTTAAAGATTTGGCCAATTTCTTCCAAAGTCTTCATCCGTCCATCATCTAATCCATAGCGTAGACGCAGTACGTCACGTTCCCGGGGACTCAGGGTATCAAGGACACTTTCTAGATCTTCCCGGAGTAGATTTTTGGAAACCTGATCTTCTGGGGTTTCACCATCGGCTTCAATAAAGTCTCCCAAGCGGGAGTCTTCTTCTTTACCAATAGGTGTTTCTAAGGAGATGGGAAGTTGAGCTGATTTGGCAATGAATCGCAACTTCTCGATCGTCATTTCCATCCGATCTGCAATTTCCTCTTCTGTGGGCTTGCGACCCATTTCTTGAGAAAGGAGTTTAGTAGTTTTCTTGATCCGCGAGATGGTTTCATAAAGGTGAACGGGTAAGCGGATAGTCCGGGACTGGTCAGCAATAGCACGAGTAATAGCTTGACGAATCCACCAGGTAGCATAGGTGGAAAACTTGTAGCCTTTTTCGTGGTCAAATTTTTCCGCAGCCCGGATTAAACCTAGAGAACCTTCTTGAATCAAGTCTTGGAATGAGAGTCCTCGATTCATGTATTTCTTGGCGATGGAAACCACCAAACGGAGGTTAGACTGCACCATTTTTTCCTTAGCCCGCCGACCGACGTGTAAGCGGTAACGGAAAGCTGGCAGCTCCATATCGACCTCTGTTGCCCATTCCCGATCTCCAGGTTCCCGCTCTAACTCATCAGACAAGCGCTCCCGCACTCGTTCTAATTCCAACAAATCAGCAATTTTACGGGCTAATTCAATTTCTTCATCAGCTCTGAGTAGACGAATCCTGCCAATTTCCTGCAAATAGAGGCGAATTGAATCTTCTGTATAGTGCTTCTTTTTGCTTTGGGTTCGGCGACGGTTAGATCGCCCCTTACCAGGCTTAGTATTTTCCTCGTCCGGTTGAGCGTCCACCAAATCATCTCGGTTCACGTCATCCTCAATCAAGACTTCTAAATCGCTCTGAGGTTGAGCGATTGTTGCGAGTAATTCATTTGCCTGGGTCATGTTTTTTCCTCATGCTCCTTCAGTTTCAGACCAGTAGATGATGTCCGTTGATCTACTTAAGATAGCTTAGTCAGTGAGAACCTTGTTTGTTGCACCCTATGGTGGGTCGAATCGCTTCAGCCGTAGGAATTAGATCGACTCTATTTCCTTGGACTTAACTTGCAGTGAATCTACTATCCATTTAAGTGTTAATACTGAATTTTGGGAAGACTTTTTGATTGTAGCCTTATTTACAAAATTTTGCTCTAGTGTTTATCTGAAAAATTTAGCTTATTTATCTGGTCAAAAGCTTTGAGAAAGTGTAGCAATAAGTACCCACTTTCCCTTATGCCTAGAATATAGTCACTATTTTAGTACGAATGTTCTATAAAACCCGACAGTTGGACTTCACTACGTTAATTAACTTGTCCTGTATGATAACCATTGACAAGCTCTGGGTCTAGGTAATGATTATTTTGCATTACTCTTGTAACACATAACCCTAGCCAATGTAGTAAGACGCTAAGTGAAAGTACTGCCAAGTAAGTTCATTTAACCAGCTCCTAATTCCCTATTCCTGCGTAACAGAATGGTGAACCAGGGCATCGGAAATACTCCTGAGAAAGACGATCTCAACATTGGGTAGGGGAAGCAACTCTCCTCGTCCGATGGAGCAAACGCTTGATCATTATTTTAATTTCTAATTTGAATTTTTACGTTTTGCTCATTCTTTTTAAAATTTATCAGATTAGCTGAGCACTACATATAGCGTTATAATAACTATTATACTCTATATGTAGTATACAGACTAGGTAATTGGACCCGAGTAGTTCACTACAGGGGTTCCGGAGATGGAAAACCGGAAGCGTCTAGCAAAGCAGTTTTTATAGGAGTTTACGGTGCAGTGAGCGAGAAAACCGTAAGTCAATTAACATGCACTACTAATTTTCCTGCCATAGCTGGTTAATACTAACAAAGTTATAACCTTGGTGCAATAGCTGAGGAATTAACTCAGCCGTAGTTTCAACCACATCTTGTCCTCCATAATAACCATCATGTAAGACGATCAGGGAACCGTTTTGAACCTGCTTTAGGACTCGCTCCACGATTATACTGACACCAGGACGTTTCCAGTCTTCTGGGACAACACTCCACATTACTGATCTATAGTTCCACTGGTGCAGTATATTCAAGGTTCGGGGCGTAAATAATCCGTTAGGGGGACGAACATCTTTTACCTTGTCTGGGTGAATCTGACAAGCTTGAGCGATCGCGTCTTGGGTAAGGAGCAAACTCTGCTGAAGGGCATCCCGTTTTAGAAAGGGAAAAGACTGATGGTAATATCCATGAAGTCCTAACCAGTGACCTTGTTGGTAAACTTCTCTGGCGAGACTGGGGGCTTGGTTTACGCAAACGCCCAACCAGAAAAAACTGGCTTTGACTTGGTAGCGGTCTAAGACTTGCAGTAACTTGGGAGTGTAGTGTGGATGGGGTCCATCATCGAAGGTCAGTGCGATCGCTGGTGAATCCGTTGCTCCTGACCACAGGCAATTGGGAAAGGCAGGTTTGAGAATTTGGTACAGAATAGGGTATAGCGGAGCAAATTGCATTTAGTCGTAAGTTTGGATGGGGTGGAGTGAATTTGACTAGTTTCCATGTCCTACTTGATCGCATGTTGCGGCGTCGCCAGATTATCTTGATGTTGATCGGCTTTTGTGTAGCGGTAGTCCTTAGCAGTTGTAACACTGTGATTATTACTGAGTATGAAGCTACAGCACTTACCAGCTTAACCTGGCGAGTTGAGTATTCTATTAATTCAACAACTGATAGAGATCCTGATGTTGAGGAGTTTGCTTCCAAGTCCGTAGTTAACCGCAATGGTGAGAAACCAGAAGGTGCTGTAACAGGACCTGATGACAAGGGGTTATGGTGGCCAGTTGTCCCACCAAAACCAACCATTGATGAGGTAGAACAGCGTCAGCCACTTCATCATAAGCCTAGCAACCCAGAGATGTTGCGTACAGTTAAATACAATATCACCTATAAAGAGGGGGCACAAATAGTGACACTACCTACTAACTATGACGTTTACCGGCAAGTTGCTAGAGCCTATCCTTACCGGAAACCTCTAAGGCTTACCCTGGGAATCAATGATGCTTCGGTGGAAAAAGCTGATACTAAATGAATGAGATCAAGCCCACCCTTGCGGGTGCGCGATGGTGGGGTGTATGGGATCAATTCTTAGTTCAATTCACCCCATCACTCGTGATTAATTGACTCTGACATTAATCACACTGGCGTTGAAGTTATAATCTCTACCTTCTAACTCTACCGGAGTACCAATTTTAATCTTGCTATTGCCCAGGACTACTCCATCTTTGGTGATTGTTGCTTTACCACCTAAGGTCAGTAACATATTAATCCCATAAAAGCTAGGTCTGGGATCTGGTAGTTCTTTGATCGAGCCATCTGGTTGTGGCACCAGGACACTTCTACGCAGAATTTTGACGGATTTGACGTCAACCTGACCATAGGGTTGCTTACGAATCACAATATTAGTCTTCTTGGTCTCCTCCAACTGATTGACCAACACATCTGGTTCAAGCAAGCTTAACCCCCGGACAATAATATCTACTTCTACTGGTTTGGTGCTATTGAGTTGGGCAACGGAACCAGACTCACCAGGAAAGAAGAATATTCCTACAACTACCAACAAAATCACCAAGGCAGCACCGAAGTCGATAATGCTCACCTTGCCAAACAAACGTCCTTTAGAATCTACAATAGCCATAAACTTGGTTAGGTGTTTTTGATAAAATTTTATAGTGTCAAGATAACTCCTTAAGGTTCGCTGGCTCTAGGTTGAATGGCTAAGGGGGTTCTAACCTAGTTATGAAGCGCTCCTGTTAAAGCAGGTCGGCTGTTAACTGCTTTTGATGTAGCTAATACCTAATAACTAATACCTATAATTAGAGTTATCCATAACTGGTGAGTGAGAATAACAAACACCAGGTTCGTCTGTGGAACATATTACCCTATTTGGGGTTCAACCATAACGAGGAATGCTACTGGTCAGTAATTAGGGTAGATAACTCCTAGTAGAGAGTTGACTTATGATGCTAAAGACAAGGCTCCTCTACAGCAAGTCATGGCTGCAAATCCTTTTTCCATTGGAAAATAGCTAAAATAATCTCTTTTCGATTTAATAATTCTTAATTTTGCTATGTTCAGCAATATATTATCGATTTACTCCCGTTATCGACGTCGTTTGTTATATCCGTTAATCAGCATGCTTCTATCCCTGACTCTGGTGGTGGGAACAGCCCAGATCGCCCAAGGGGTTCCCTGGTTAGAGCTGCTATTGCGTGGTATTCAGATTATCCAGTTATCTAATATGTCTGATCAACAGGAAGTCCAAATTGGTCAGCAAATTAATCAGCAACTTGTTGGAAAGCAATTTAAGCTCTATCGCAATCGGGAAATTAATCGCTATGTTGATCAAATTGGTCAGCGACTAGCTAAAAGCAGCGAACGCCCAAATATTAACTATACATTCCAGGTGGTCGATGATGCTAATATTAATGCCTTTGCTACCATGGGAGGATTTGTTTATATTAACACGGGTTTAATCGCAGCAGCAGACAATGAAGCTCAACTGGCAAGTGTGATAGCTCATGAGATTGGTCATATTGTGGCTCGTCATAGTATTCAGCAAATTAGGCAAGCCGCGATCGCTAGAGGTTTAGCAGAAGCGGCTGGAGTTGATAGCAACACGATGGTTAATCTGGGCGTGGAATTCGCACTACGTCGTCCCAACAGTCGTCAGCATGAGTTTGAAGCTGATGAACTAGGTATCAACAACTTAAAACAAGCAGGCTATGCTCCGATAGGATCAGTAGACTTTATGAAAAAACTCCTCAAGCAAAGAGGCTCTATTCCAGGGTTTCTGAGTACTCATCCGTCAACAGCAGACCGAATTGATTCCTTGGAGCAGTCTATCGATTCAAATAGTGCTTATGTTGGTGATGGATTAAACAATCGGGCTTACAAAAACAAAACTCGTGTAGTCCGCAACCAGAAAAAAGCTGCCCTCAAAAGGACAACAGGTCGTGGAGGGCGGGTACTCAGATAAGCACAGCTAGCTCAAGAGCAGAAAGCTTGATCAATAGTCTTTTTGTTAACCTATATCACCTTCACGAGGTACTCAATACTTGACGTCGGCTTATTTTACTAGGTTCTATCTTGGTCACCGCTTCTTCCAAGGGGAATTGGCGAACATCACCCCGAAAGACGTTAACTTGATAAACAAGATTATTGGTAATGTCTAGACCCGTCATCCAACCACTTTTGGGATGATAAGCACCAGTGTCTATATCTAGCCAACCACAACCTTGGGCTATGGTACCGGGAGCCACTCCTGGTAAGGTAAAAGTCATGGTATGACCCGTGATGATCACCTTGTCGAGAAAGTAAGGTTCACGCATGCTGTGAAATTCATCCCGAATCCAACAAAATTGCTCAACGGTTTGCTCCTCAATGGTCATGCGAGGATTAACCCCGGCATGAACTAGCCAGGTATCTCCTAAATCCATGTAGGTTGGCAGTGTTTTTATCCAATCTAGGTGATCTTGAGAGACTTTTCCACCATAGCTGTTGATAGTAGTTTCACCACCACTATAGAGCCAGGCTTGTCGTGTTGAGTTAGGTACTGAATTGTTACCGATAATTTCTAGTAACATCAGCTCATGATTACCTAATAAACAGGGGTGAGCGTTTTGCTTGACAAATTCCACAACCTGAGAACTCATCGGTCCTCGATCAATCAAGTCTCCGAGAAAATAAACGGTGTCGTCACTAGTGGGTGCGATCGCATCCAATAAGGCCATAAGAGGATTATAGTGACCATGAACGTCACCGATAACAATACGACGGTGGGTCATTACTTTACTTATCCAAATCTAATTTCGTTAAATATCAGGTAGACCCCTTCATATAAAATTTAAGGTTAATGGCTTTAGGCATCAGAGTTCTAGGTTAAATGGCTAAGCGGGTTCTGACCAGCGTATGAAGCGGCCCTCCTCAAGCACAGAGGCTATCAACTGCTTTTGTTGTACCTAATACCTAATACCATTAGCCTCATACCCATTTATAGATTGATGCACCGATTCTTTCACAGTGGTCTTCCTTTTAAGAGATTTGCTATTCCTGAATAGAGTCGTTAAGTGTAATAGTTTGAGGAATAGGCTCAAGTAGTTAGTTTAACTTGTCTTCTAAGTATCTATGTGTAGTATCTATGTAAATTTATCATGAACTACCCGGATTGGCTACGGGGAAGTTGGGCTTTGGCACCCAACTTGTTGCTACAAAAGTGGGTCTTGAACCCAGTTTTTGAAGGGATTACACCTGCCCCTTAACAAGACGGGGATTTACAAGATTCAGTTAAAATTAATAGCATCCCCTACCGATACCAAAGCCTGTCTGCAATGAACAAGCCAACTACTCTGATTTGAACAAAAACCGTGTCTTCTTCTGGTCTGCCTTTGATTAATACCCTCAAACAACCTACTAGCCAGGCTTGGATCGAGCAAGCCCTTGCAAACCTTGATGTTATTTTACTTGACCATTCCCATTGTGAACGTAAAGCGGCTGGAGTAGCACTGAATTTAATGTTTCGCTACCCCTCCTACAGTAAACTGGTGCGTCACCTGACGGTTATTGCCCGTGAGGAACTAGAACATTTCGAGCAAGTTAACCAGTGGCTAGAAAGACGTAGCATTCCCTTAGGTCCGCTTTCTTCACCACCCTATGGAGCTGGATTGAAAGCTCAGATTCGCCGAAACGAACCAGAACGGTTGTTGGATTCTTTACTAGTTGCTGGACTGATCGAGGCTCGTTCTCACGAACGTTTGGGATTACTAGGAACTCACTGTTGTGATCCATCTTTAGCCAAATTTTATCGTAGCTTGATGGCATCTGAGGCTCGTCACTATGGTGTTTACTGGGTACTGGCTGATACCTATTTTGAGCGAGTACTGGTAGCTCAGCGGTTGGATGAGTTAGCAGTTAAAGAAAGTGAGTTGCTGGTTACCCTTTACCCAGAACCAAGAATTCACAGTTAGCAGCCAGTCTCCTCAAAGAAGTAGTCACACTATACCAGAGCAGTGGGTATCAACCAGAAACTGTTGTGGAAAACAATTGGTGCGTTCCCGTAGCGGCGACCTAGGAGCATCGCGTAATGCTTAAGTCATTGGTTTGCGCTTGATCAAAAATGCTCTCAAGCCAGCTGCCTGAGCACCCTGATAGTCTTGTTGAAAACTATCACCAATATGAAAAGCCTCCTGAGCACTACAGTGATGTTTTTGTAAAGCAGCAGCAAAAATCTGTGGATCAGGCTTGGCAAAGCCAGTTTGGGTCGAAATTGTGATGGAGGAGAAAAATTCTTCTAATTTTAGGGCTTTTAAGACAAGATGAAGACGGGAATCAAAATTTGATACCACACCCAACTCAATACCAATATGCTGCCATGCTTTCAGAGCTGGGATAACATCCGGATAAATTAACCAAGGTTGACCAGTGGCAAAGTGGCCATAGAGTTCGTCAAAAAAATCAATGAAATTGGTGAACTGGTCAAGTACACCAACTTGTTCAAAGGTGCGGGAGGCAATCACCCACCACCATTCAAATTCTCGCTGGGGAATTTCTTCAGGATCTGTTTCTGGAAAAACCGCTGGTTCTGCTGAGGCGAAGGCTTTGACAAAGGCTTTGTCCAAAGCTGAAGCAGGTACTGTAACCCCAAATTGATTAGCGATCGCACTATAAACTTCCCCTACACTCCCTTGAACACCAAATAGGGTACCGACAGCATCTAGAAAAATTACTCGCGGTTTTTCCATGGTTAATGGTTAATTGTTAATTGTTAATTGTTCATTTAATTTCTTCCATTTTCCATTTTCCTGTATGTATGTCTTTATGTTCCAGACAGCAGATCAGTTAATGGTTGAGTAATCCAGTTCATGCCAACTTTCAGTTGGTGCTCTATAGTTGGCATCCGATAAAGATAGGCAAGTCGGCGCACTATGTGGGCTAAAGGACCATCCAGCTTCACACCTAAACCAGTAAGAGTTGCATTGTCTTTCCCCAAAGTCATCATCTCTCCCAACTGCTGGTAACGGAAGGGCAGCAGGGGACGCCCAGTTAAAGAAGCCCAGACATTCCAACCCACATAATCGGCTTGCTGAAAAGCGGATTGAGCTGTATTGGGAACTGGTTGATTATCAGCATCTCGGCAATCGGCTAGATCACCTAGGGCAAAAATTTCGGGATGGTCAACCACTTGTAACCTTTGGGTGGTGATCAGCTGACCACGGTGGTTTTGTTTGAGCGGAAGCGATCGCACAACTGGTGTGACTCTTGTCCCTACTGTCCACAGCACCAAATCTACCGGAATAGTATCCACCTGTCCTTTATACAACAGAGAAATGGTGTCAGGTCCAATGGACTCAACACTGGTTTCCAAATCAATCCAGACCTTCTGTTCATTCAAAGCTTTGCCTGCTGCTTCCCGGTTAAAGTCCGTTGATGTTCTTAGAATCACATCACCGAGTTCAATCAACCGCAACCTTCCGCGCTCTCCCAACCGTTCTGCTAGATGGCAAGCTAGTTCTACACCAGAGTAACCTGCACCAACTATAGCGATCCGGATTTTATCTGTATCCGATTCTTCCAAAATCCGTAGCCGTTCTTCCAGGTGATAGGCATCAGTAATAGTTCGGAACGGGATAGCATACTCAGCCACCCCAGGGACCTGCTCTAGGGGGGTTTCTCCACCTAGGGCTAACACCAGGCGATCATACTGAAATTCCGCTCCAGTCTCTAGCTGTACCTGCTGCTGTTCTACATCAATGCCTGCTACCGCTGCCTGAGTAAACCGTACACCTGTGTTTGCTAACAGTTCTTCATAGGGTGGAGCAATTTCCCAGGTTTGTAGTTCGCTGGTGATCAGTTCATACAACAGCGGTGAAAATAAGAACCGATCATTTTGATCAACTAAGACAATTTCTGGTTGTTGGGGCTTTTCCCAAGGCAGCTGGCTTAAGCGTAGGGCTGTATAGAGACCCCCAAAGCCTCCACCGAGAATGCAGATTCGGGCTGGTTGTTTAGTCATGGTTGATTGAATCGGGGATGTCCTATTAGGGGAACTTCTTTTAGGATAGCAAGGCTATTACAACAGGATAGCTGGGTTTAGCCTCCCCCACAGTTAATACCAATTCTTCAAAGTAGGACTACAGATGCAGATGGGGAGCTCGGGAGTGTCACGAGTGTCGAGAGTGTTGGGAGTGTCGGGAGATGGCCAAATTCAATTGATCTATAGCCCTAATGCCCCAGAATTGGGATATAAGCGTGAAAATGATTTCAATTTTTATTTTATAGTCTCTATTTTTTAACTGTTTTATCCTGATCAACCAAACTTCGCCTTGAATATGGATTGATGTAACTGTTGCTTTAGACAACAGCTAGAAGCATTGTTTTGAGCGAAGCCAAATGAAAAGTTTTCAACACTATCTAGCTCCTGTTGCGATTGCAGCAATTGTCGTTGGTTTCAGTAGCTATGGTTTGGTGAGTGATAACAATCCTGGTTCCCAGAAAACTCCTGTAGGGAATCTATCTGCTGAACCAGCCACCGAAGCTAGCTCTACCATTGGTGTAGCACCGACTAATACTACTCTACCTAAGATTACTGTACCTACGGAAGAAACTCAACCAGGAACCAAGGTTGGTAAGGTCGCGCTTAATGCTACAGTCAGCCAAGGTAATAATAATAGCAATCGAGCTAACGCAGTAATTCTTAATGTCTATCGGGCTGACACTCAGTGTCAGTCTCTGGTATCTGAACAGGTAGCTGTACCAGTAGTAAATCCAGTAAATACAGTTATAGGAAAAGTTTTAGAGACTGGTAACTCCAGTGACTTTAATGTATCGGGATACCGCGTGAAGGTCAATGCCAATACTGGTGTGGCTACTGTCGATTTGCGCCTATCACCAGATTCCCAGCGGCAGTTTGTCTCCCTCTCCACTTGTGAGCAATTTGCCCTTTTCGGTAGTTTGCGTAAAACTCTTACTACTAACTCTCAGTTGAATATTAAAGATGTTCGCTTCACAGAGCAAGGAGAAGATATTTATCTTTAAACTGTTCGATAAAACTTACACAAAACCTCAGTTTGTGATGCTTTCAGAGGCAAACCCCATCTAAATTCCAAAACCCTTATCCAGTAAGGATTTCATCAATTGATAAAAACCCGGACTCGATTCTCTTGGTGCGCGTTCACCCTTGTCGGTAAACCCGACCGGGGTCGCACCGCTGCTGAAATCCTCACCCCGCCAGCATGTACAAAAATAAGATTCGTTTGCCCTGCCCTGTGTGCTCATCCGACGCCGACGTTACTGCTTTCGGACGTGGGATGAATTGCGGCGGAAGCTAATGAATGGATATTTTTGTTTGTCGAGAGCAATTGGGTTTTGTTTAGATTTGTCCAAGTTTTGATGAGAAGTATCCTTCAACAAAGGTCTTGCTTGTGCAAGACCCACTGTGATTAGCCTAAACGCAATCTGCTGTACTTGTTCTACTGGTAGTTTCAGCTGCTTTGCGATCGCTTTGAGAGAAACTTTGCCTGTTGTATAATTCCACACTTTGCATTCTAAAAGGTTGAGTCGATAATGGGATTGGGGTGGATCGCAGATGGTACTGACTAAACCCCAATTAGGGTCAGGCAATTGCTCAGCCAGAGCCTCCCAGTGCTGCAGTTTCCTTAACCCGATCAATGTTGCTTCTGTTGCCGGTATACTTAAACCGGTCATTTCCAAGGTTGGGATCGGCACGTTCTGCTCGAATTTAAATCGACCATCTTTCAGTTCAAACAAAGGACACACTTGCCGTTGTATTTGAATCTGAAACAACCATTTTAGTTGTGCAGTTTGTAAAATACCTTGACTTTGGAGGTATAAACCCAGTGGCTGATTGGGAGTACATGACTGAGCTAGTGTAGTAACTATACTGTGTTTAACCCACTGATGTTGAGCAATCAGGACAATTAAACCCTGATGGTCCAATCGATTAGCTGCTGCCACAATCCGACCCTGATAGACCCAAAAGTGATGAACTGGTCGCCGGTATCCAGAAACTCTGGGTAAGGCAGTAATTCTGAGCCAACCAGTTTTCTTTCCTTTCTCTAGAAACTGAAAAAGTTCTGGCAAGTATAAGTCGCTTAGGTAACCATTAAGGGACATGTCGGGTAATTAAAACCAAGAGAGCACCTTGAAAGTGTCAACTATGAGTGACAATAAATTATATAGTGTTAGATGGTTTGTGCGGCACAATCCGAGTTTTAGCTCAACCGCGATCATCCCCATGTGTCACCCTGGGCGTTGGCTTTTGTTTACTAAGGCAGAGAGTCCTTAGGACAAGGATAAGAAGTAGGTTAGCCATCGGTCTGGGCTTTCAAGGTAGGGACGCAACCTTTCAGCACTCAGCCCCTCATCAATCTCAGACAGAAGTTGTTTTTTTTTATCGGAGCAAAGATGTTTTGTTATATTACTATAAGGTTGGCCAGATCGACAAAGTGCTAAGTTGGAATTAAATAAATCTTCCCTTGATGCTGATGCGTGAAAGTTCTTTTGAATAGTTGGAAACATAGCTGAATAAGCTGGATACGTAGTGTTTCAGTAAAACCCTGCCTCTAAGTCTCAACTCTTTTCTTATCGAGATGAGTGCCAACTCTTGGTGCGCGTTCACCCTTAGCTTTTAAAAAGCGCGGGATAGCACTGGATAAATGATTGTAGTATTCAAGACTAGTTTGATTACGATTTGCAGCTTTGGATTAACGGTTATATTAACTAACCAATCAACCATTGTGCGAGCAATTCTGAAAATTTTCCCAACTCTAAAACTCGCTCTGAGGAAATACAGTTGTGTCGAAATCCATAATTAAGAGTACTTTTAAGTAGTACTTTACGTAAGTTTTTATCCTGTTTAAGAAGGGATGATATTACCACACGTTACCGTCAGTTAAATGTAGATATGTCAGATAAGTTGCTAACCAATAACGGAACTTCTTCTACTAAACCTGTTGTGATTAGTCTAAAAGCAACTTGTTGCACTTTTCCTACTGGTACTCTCAGTTGCCTTGCCATTCTCTTGAGAGAAACATTGCCATTTGTATACTCCCAAACTTGCCACTCTATAGAGTCCAAACTGTATTTAGGTTGACCACCGTTGATACTGACCAAACCACCATTCGGGTCAGGTAATTTATCTGCCAGAGCTTCCCAGTTGCGGAGCGATCGCAATCCCTTCAACATAGCTATTTTTGTTGGCATACTCAAACCCGTCATTTCTCGTGTTGGTATGGGTACATTCTGTTCAAAGTTAAACTGACCATCTCGGAGCTGAAACAAAGCACACACATGCTGTAAAATTTGCATACGAAATAGCTGTTTTAATTGTTCACCCTGTAAAGCACCCTGAGTTTTGAGGCATAAACCCAGAGGTTTATCTATGGCACACAGCTGAGCTAACTTAGCAATTACCCGTTCGCTAACCCCGCAGTGTTTAACAATCAGCGATACCAAACCTTGATTGTCTAACCGATCTGCAGCTGCCACCAGCTGACCCTGATACATCCAAATATAATGATTTCTCCTAGGGGTTGCTTGGTTTCTTGGCAAGGGAACCAACCTTAGCAAACCAGTTTTTTGTCCCTGGGCGATAAACTGAAAAACTTCTGGTAGGGAAATATCGCTTAAATGGCCTGTAACAGACATAATTGTTAATTGGCTTCATACTAAAGGGTTAGCGGAAATTACTAATTTATAATAAATTAAGATTTGTTAAAAAAACACCTGAAAATCGTTTTTAACAGTCAAAGTCAAGGTCTTATGACCTGAGTGGCTTGTTAATTTGAAATTAAATCCCATATCAATTGATTAATTCTCTTGAGAGAAACAATAATTAGTAGCAGTTTCCGAAAGGTCAGACCCATCGAGTTATGAGGGGTCTGACCCATCAACTAATCAGGTACTAGCGATGTTAAGGCTGGTAAAAAATTTTCCTAGAACGCTTCTACCTTAAGATCTGGAATACCAAAATTATTGCTATGGGCTGATAAATTTTCCAAGAAATTTTATATTTAACAGGCGAGGGGAAAAGCACATTCATAGGCTATAAACGGTTGTATACCCTGTTCTATACCCTATTGGTCAGGCTTGATTTTTTAGTTAGACTCTGATCAGTAATTGCTTACTAGGGTTGGATCAAAATCTTTCAACTGACGCGCTCGCCAATAGGCTGTGCATCCACAACCTACGTTACCTTTAATCGAAGGACTATACTTAATCGCAAGGGCTACTAAGGCCAAAGGCCGCCCCTAAAGAGCAACGACCACCGCGCTCGAGCACGACCATGGCGCAAGCTTAAGGGCATATCTGTACGAGAATCCATTCAGGGTAAGCCCTACAAACTCTATGGGCTGCAACCTATTTTTGAGGTGCGCTCTTACTTGGCGAATTTAATTCGCCAAGTAAGAGCGCACCTATGAGATTAGATGCCCCCTTCAGACAGCCCACAACAATCAATCTCTTGGTGCGCGTTACCTAGCGCTTTAAAAAAGCGCAGGATCACACAGCAAAACCACCATTGGCTGACTCCCCACCCAATATTCCGGTTAGAAACAAACCAACGTTCGCGTAGCGTGACCTACGGTCAAAGGTTTGCGACTTGGGTCAATAAACGTCGATTCCGTTCGCGTAGCGTGACCTACGGTCAACGAAAAGTCTGCACTTTCGCTCTTGCTGAACTATTGTCGGATTCCACTAAATAAGCTTTACACCCTAATAAGATCGTAAAAATGACCTATGCTTGATGGCTACTCTCAAGCTTTATACTGTTGAGCCTAACTCCAAATGAAAGATTAATATCTTTGAATTGATAATCTTTAAACTATCTTTATATTATCCCCAATTGTGAAATAATCGAGTAAGTTGTGAATAAAATGTGAATGTATCAACTCGATTTTTCAGGTCCTACTTGGTAGCAATTGGGTTTAATGGATCACGCATCAGCTTGGTGTAAGGCTCAGAACGCTTGACTCACCTACTGAAAAATTAAAACTGAAAAATTAAAACTGAAAAATCATAACTGACTGATGTTTCCAGCTAGGGATTGAGCTGGCAATACACAATCTTGACCAATGGCTTTGGCTCGCTCAATAGCCTCATCAGCGGCTCGATAGAGGCTTTCGATGTCTGTGCCATCCTCAGGGTACTGTGCCACCCCAGCACTAAATGTTACCTGCACTAGATCACAGTCATCAAATTCTTCACTAACAGTCTCCAAAATTTCTTGGAGCCTTCTGACCCCAGCCTGTCGATTGAGACCATACATCCCGATCAAGAATTCCTTACCTCCCCAGCGGGCAACTATATCCTCGCTGCGAAACTTTTGCCGCAAGATTTGTCCCAACCGCCTAAGCATTCTATCTCCCATCACATGACCAAATTGGTCATTCACCTGCTTTAAGTTGTTTAAATCCAATAAGGCATAGCAAAGAGGTTGATGGTAGCGTTGGGATAAGCGCAGTAATCGTTTAAATTCTATGGTAGATTGACGACGATTAGCCACACCAGTTAATTGGTCAGTTTCTCCTAAACTACGGAGCAGTTTGGTACGCTCTAGACGATGGAAAACACGGGTGACTAACTCGGATTTCGTTATCGGTTTAAAGATATAGTCATCAGCTCCAGCTTGATAAATGCGGTGAATTGTTTCAGAGTCTTGGTGTTCACAAAGCAATAGGATAGGTAATCCATGCCAGATGCGATCAGTGCGCACAACTTGGCACAGTTCAATCCCATTGAATTGGGGCATGTCTAAATCCAAGATTAGTAGATCAGGTGCTGTCGCTTCGAGCTGTTCCCAAAATTGATCGGGTTCTTCTAAGGTAAAAATATCCACTCCTAAAGGTTGTAGGAAGTGTCTTATACTTTCGAGCACTAGGGGATCATCGTCTACTGCCAGGACTTTGGCGGTGGAAGGTCTGTCTTGATTTAAGACATATTCAACGGTTTCTAGTAACTGTATTGGGGTAACGGGTTTGGATAAAAACGCTCGTCCTCCCTGACGAGCAACCTCAACGCGATCGCTAAACCGATTTTGCTGTGTAGAAACGATTACTGGGATTTGAGGGTATTGGTTCTGGAAATATTTTAGGAGTGCCATTCCGACCTCTGGATAATTGGGAAACATCAAGTCCAGTAGCACAACATCAGGTATTTCTTGATCTATGACAACTCCGGCTTCCCTGGGATCTAGGACAACTTTTACTTGCATATCCCAATTCACTGCTTCTCTTTGCAACTGTTGTGTCAGTTGCACGTCTCCATCGATAACTAAAATCAAGGGAAGCTTTTTTAGGAATTGCTCGGGTGCCGGGGGTTGTGATCTATTATCCTCGGTTAGTTTAGAGTCTTGTAATACAGTAATGGTTGGATTATCGTCCAACGGACTACTGACATCACCAGAGAATGCTGATGGAGGTTGCTGGAGTTCTTCAGACAGAAGTGCTACCAAAGATGCCAGATTTTGAATATTAGTTGGGGAGCTTAGTTGCTGTAATTGAGGACTAGGTAATTCTATTTGGTTGTCATAGTTCCTGCGTCTTGAGCGATATCTCCGTTTACCGGAGTTACTTGTCTTGGTTATACTAACGAACTGTAGCCAGTACTCAATAGTTTGGGCTAGCCGTGATCCTTCCACTAACCCAAACTTATCTAAAGCTCTGACGAGCTTGTGGACTTGCTGCTGGGCTTGTTTTCGCAGCTCCTCAGTAAGATGTCCGGCTTCGAGAGCATTAACCGCCTGTTCTACAGTGGCAAACTGACGCCATATGGTTCCTTTAGAACGCTCCCAAGGCTGATTGATCCTTGTTGGGGTTGGTTTGAGTTTCTTTATCTTGCTCCTCGGTAAGCTCTTGAGGCGATAGCCCATTCCATAGACAGTTTCAATCACATCATCAGCTTCAACACTCTTGAGCTTGCGCCTTAACCCCTTAACATGTGCCCTAACTGTTTCTGGTGAAGGAGGGTCTTCAAATGACCACAGATGTTCGAGAATGATACTCTGACTAAATACTCGGCGCGGATGGCTCAGGAATAGTTCTAGAAGACCGTATTCCTTTGGTGAGAGATGGAGCAGTTGCCCTTTATAAGTTACTTCACAGGTACTCGGGTCTAGGCAAACATCACCCCATTCCAGTAGCCTTAATCCAGAAACACTGTGGTGACGCAGTAATGTCTTAATCCGAGTCAACAGATCCTTGGCTGTAAAGGGTTTAACAATATAATCATCAGCCTCAGCATTAAGCTTGACTTGCTCAGCAATAGCTGCTTGAGAAAGTAACAGCAAAATCCCTCTATCGTAGCTTGCCTGCCGTAGTCGTTTACACAAGCTGATACCATCAAGCTTGGGTAAATCCACTTCGAGCACAATCAGGTCATAGGTAAAGGCTTGAGCATACTCCCAACCTTCTTCCCCATCTCCAGCAATATTTACAATGTAATTCTGCTCTCTCAACACTTTACTCAAGGTTAGAGCTAGAGCATTGTCATCCTCTACCAGCAAAAGTCTCATGAGCAATCCTGCTGTAAGCCTAGTCCTTTACAAATTTTGGATAAACACAGAACACTAAAAAATATACCTCTTTTGACAGATGCTATATTTAATTTCTTCATATGTGTTCATCACTATTTGGGTTTTACCATTAGTAACGGCTAGTTGCACTGGATCATCTCAAAATTCTGTAAAGAGTGTGTAAAGATTGTGTCAAATTAAGAAGTTAGCCTTCCCTATCTTGGTGCGCATTCACGCTTAGCTCTGTTGGTGCGCGTTCACCCCGGTCGGGTTTCCCGACCGGGGTCACACCGCGTCGCAAAAAGGGCGCGCTTCGCACCGCATCTTTGATGATCGCAACTTAGGATTCAGTGGCGTTACCACTCCTTAAAAAAAAGGGTCGCGTGGGAAGCCTCTTTTCTTCGAGAACACTAGTCCAGTAATAATACCAAGTTGGACTCAAATTCGTAAGTCATTCTCTTGGTGGGCGTTCCCTAGCACTTTTTCAAAGCGCTAGGTCGCACCGCTTGCAGTTGTTATTAGTCCTTTGTCACCACTCGAGAACCAATTTAGTAATAGAACTTGAGAAATTCAGGTTCGATGAAGGTTTGCTGGAAAATCTATGGATTTATAGCCATCAAAGCTCTGAAAACTCTCAAAATCTAGCATTTACGACCCTGTCGTTCTTTTCGGTGGACTTACGCAGATACTCTACAACTAGGCAGGAGTTACTCAATACTGGGCAACACAGTCTATAACTAGTAGGGGACATTATTAACGAAAGCTACAGGTAAAATTGCTGCGTAAGTTCTTGTAGGGTGGGAATTATCCACCCTACTACTAACCTAAATTGCTAGTTATCAAAAAACACCTCAAAATGGCTTAAAGATACCAAAACTTAGTATCGCTAGATGCTAAATTTAGATTTTACGGCGATCAGCCCACACTCTAGCCATTAGGAGGAGTTTGGTAGATGTCGCATTTAATGATATATTGTACTAGCACTATTAATGCTTGAATCACAGAATCGCGTTGATTGGCATTGAGGCTGACCATCGGCGGTCGGTTACTTTGATCGACAAAGCCCAACGCGATCGCTACATCCTCTTGGGACCAAGCTCCTTGACAATCAACATGGGTTAGACCAATCACTAAGGGAATTTTCACACGCTGTCCCATGAAACTGAGGAGGCGACGGGAAGCGCTAAACTGACTGGGACGATGGGCATCAACAAGGAGTATGTAAGCATGGGCTTTCCGAATCAGGATGTCCCACATGAAATCAAAGCGAGACTGTCCTGGAGTACCATATAAATGTAGCGCCATATCTTGAGCAAATTGCAAACGCCCAAAGTCCATCGCTACTGTAGTTTTTTGCTTAATTTTAGTTGTCACGTCCGTTGCTAGGCAATCTGTATCCACTACATCAATTTCGCTAACCGAGCGAATGAAAGAGGATTTTCCAGCACCCACGGCACCGGTTACAACTAGACGCATAATTTCCACGCTTATTTGCTGTTAGCCGTTCTGAAGCAGAATCGGAAACACGACAACATTATTGTCAACCACTGGATTAGCATTACCATGCTCTGATTGCAGAAAAACTACCATTAACTCCAAAAAGTACCTAGCTCTTATTAATCGTTATTACCTCCTTAAGAAACCAAGTAAGTGTTGCACAAAGCGATTGCTCAGCTCTTGAGGATTGTCCTCCTCAGTTCGATTTGCCCCAACGGCCACTGGCTCTAATCCCTGTGATTGCCAATAGTTCTGTTGATATGAAGTAAGCATAGGCACTTCTGCAACTAAACCCACGCTAATCAACCGGTAGGATATCTGTTGAACCGTTTCCAGAGACTTCCCCAACCGAGTAGCAATATCAGTGAGGGGAATCGACCCATTGGCTAATTTCCAAACTGCAGCTTCCATTGGGTCTAGCCCTAACTGGCGATGACCGACCATCGCCCTAGATAGTGCTGAGCTTGTCTCAGGTAGCTTGTCTGCTAATCCAGTCCAATCTGGTAAAGCTCGCAGACCAATTAAAGTTGCTTTGGTAGCTGAGATGCTTAAACCCGTCATTTCTATCGTGGCCAAGGTTGCCTTAGAGTCAAACCTAAATTTAGCATCTTTGAGCCGGAATAAGCCACAAACTGAGCGTAGCACTTGGGCATGAAATAGTAGTCTCAACTGCTCTGGATGCAGAAATCCCTTAGTCTTCAAGTACAGACCAATGGGTTTATTCGCCGGACATCGGTTTACCTGTTCATTGATTACCTCAGGGCTCAGCCAACCCCGCTGACACATCATTTTCAGCAGGCATTGGTTATCCAGACGATGGCTAACTGCCAAGATCCGACCTTGGCGCAGTAGAATATGTCGAGCTTTTATTTCTTGACTATGCCTACTTAGCTTGAATCGGAGGGTTAGTAATCCAGTTTTGTTTCCTTGATCGAGGAACTGAAACAATTCTGGGAGGGAAAATTCCGCTAAAGAACTCGTGATAGCCATTACTTGCCAATAAGAAAGAAAGTCACCTATTACTAGGCTTAAGTTTATTGATAGTCACATAACATAATGAATAATCTATTTTTTTTAATCCATTTTTTTGGATTTTATCTTAAAGTTATTAATTTTTAATTATTTTACAAGGAAATTCCACCCAGTTGGTTGGTAATTCACTAAGTGTAGAGGACAAAAGTTCTATCTTATGACTGATGCGTAAAGTGAAGATATAAGCATCACAGAGGAGAGGGTCAGGAGGGTTTCTGACATTGGCAATCTCACATTGGCAATAGGGTTAACTCAAACCTGGCCCTTAGATAGCTTTGCCAGTATAGCCACTTCCAGTTAAGACCATAGGTATCTTGAGTTACCTAACATCAAAAGGATTTCTTGAATTATTCAAATAACAGTGACCATTTTTACTAAAAATCCTAGCTTATACATTATCTTGAACTAGCTGTCAAGATAAAATTGACCCACCCTACTCTAAGCATTGGCAACCTTTCATATAGTTGCTGTGGCACTTTAGCTAGAGTTTTGTTTCATAAATTCCTGGTATGGTATGGTGAGGCTCTAAAGCTGCCTTCAACTCTGGAATCACCCGCTTGATTTCCAGCATCAGCACTCCCTGTTTAGCTGCCTTGGTGGCTAAGACTAATAGAACAGCATACTCCCCACAGTTGGTTAGTATACCATAACCTTTATTACCTTCTACGAAAATGCGGTCTAGAATGCCTCTGGACAATTCCGAGCCAATTCGTTCACCTAGGGATAACATAGCAGCTGACATGGCTGATACTCGTTCTTCATCCATCTCGCTCGGTAAACTGGATGCTATAGGCAGTCCATCAGGAGAAACTAAAGCAGCTCCTTGAACCTCACTGGTGCTGGTAACAAAATTTTGGATAATGGTCTCCAGCTTGGCGGTATTAATGGTCATGGTTATCCATTCCTCATCAAAACGTTACTGCTCAATCGAGTTTGTCGAAAATAGAGTGATAGGGAAAGTCTAGCCAATTATCAAGGTCTAGTTGCCATACTCGGTGGTTGCCGTAAAATCGTCCGAGATGTGGCTTGGGTTAGGATATCAGGAACTATAGCCCAAAGGTACACAGAACCTATGAAACCTTTTGCCCCATATCAGTAAGCCTAGTGTCAGGCTATGGCGTAGACTCGGGTCAAATGAGCTATAATTCAGACTTTGTGGTGGCTGAAATTGCCTGGGTCGGGTTACTGGCGGGGGATTTTAATCCTAGTAAAGTGCCTGTAAGACAGGAAATATCATCCGTGAGGGTGAGAATCTAAGACTATCACGCGCCAGGGTTTAGCCTGATAAGTAAATTAATTGAACTAGTATTATAGACAAAAACTATGCGAACTCATTATTGTGGTGAACTCCGAAGCCAGCACATTGGTGAAACTGTTACCCTCTGCGGCTGGGTCTCGAAACGTCGTGACCATGGAGGTGTCATCTTCTTGGACCTACGGGATATTCGTGGTGTTGTCCAAATTGTTAGTGACCCTGAGCGTACCCCCGATTCCTATAACGATGCCGATCACCTGCGCAATGAATATGTAGTAAACGTTACCGGACGAGTTACTAAGCGTCCTGACGAGTCCCTTAATCCGAAATTGCCTACTGGCGAGGTAGAAATTTACGCTGATAGCATTGAACTGCTCAATAAAGTGCGTAAGCAGTTACCATTTCAGGTGTCCAGTGCTGATACTGAGTCAGTGCGAGAAGACTTACGGCTGAAGTATCGCTACTTGGACTTAAGACGCGATCGCATGAGCAAAAACCTGCAACTGCGCCATCAAGTGATTAGAGGAATTCGCCGTTACCTGGAAGATGAACAAGGCTTCATCGAAGTGGAAACCCCAGTGCTAACTCGTTCCACTCCCGAAGGTGCTAGAGACTATCTTGTCCCCTCCCGTGTGAATCCGGGTCAGTGGTACGCTCTGCCCCAATCCCCCCAATTGTTTAAGCAGCTGTTGATGGTATCGGGTATGGATCGATACTACCAGATTGCCCGATGTTTCCGGGATGAAGACCTCAGAGCTGACCGACAGCCAGAGTTTACCCAGTTGGACATGGAAATGTCGTTTATGTCCCAAGAGGAAATTCTCCAGCTTAATGAGACATTAGTATTTCACATTTTTAAAACAGTCAAAGGTATTGATATCCCCAGACCATTCCCCCGCCTCACTTACGCTGAAGCCATGGAACGCTACGGAAGTGATAAGCCCGATACTCGCTTTGGCTTAGAACTAGTCAATGTCTCTGATTTGATGAAAGATTCTGGCTTCAAAGTCTTTTCCGGTGCAGTAAAGAGTGGGGGTGTAGTCAAAGTTCTACCTATTCCTGGTGGTAATGAAGCTATCTCGAATGTCCGGATTAAACCAGGGGGTGACTTATTCAAAGAAGCAAGCGAAGCTGGTGCTAAGGGGATAGCTTACATCCGGGTGCGAGAAGGAGGTGAAATTGATACCATCGGGGCGATTAAGGATAACCTAAGTGATAGCCAAAAACAGCAGTTATTAGAAGTAACTGGTGCTACTGCTGGTCATTTGCTGCTGTTTGGTGCTGGTTCAGCTGACATCGTTAATAAAACCCTCGACCGGTTACGACTTGTGATTGGTCAAGAATTGGGATTAATTGATTCAACAAAGATTAACTTACTCTGGGTAACAGACTTCCCCATGTTTGAGTGGAATGCGGATGAAAAGCGTTTAGAAGCACTGCACCACCCATTTACAGCTCCCCATCCTGATGACTTAGATGATTTGAAAACTGCTCGGGCTCAAGCCTATGACTTAGTATGGAACGGGGTAGAAATCGGTGGTGGTAGTCTCCGGATATACCAGCCAGAGATTCAGCAACAGGTTTTTGAAGCTATTGGCTTGTCTGAAGAAGAAGCTCACAGTAAGTTTGGGTTTCTGCTGGAAGCCTTTGACTATGGTGCCCCCCCTCACGGTGGGATTGCTTATGGTTTAGATCGGCTAGTAATGCTATTAGCTGGGGAAGAATCTATTCGCGATGTGATTGCTTTCCCGAAAACCCAACAAGCACGTTCTTTGCTAACCGATGCTCCAGGTGCTGTGGATGATAAACAGTTAAAAGAGTTGTACGTAGCTTCTACCTATCACGATGAAGCGTAAACAACTCACCGTTAAACCCTGTGGCCTACGGCCTCCGCTGACGCGAACGGGTTATAACGGGAGCTTTTAAGCTCATAGTTTACCAGTCTAAGTTTTCATAAAACTCCGTTATTTCTAAGAGTTAAAGTTCATACCTGGGGATGCGTAGCTAGTTCCCAGCTCTAGAACCCGATTGTTAAACAGACCTAGTTGAGTTAAGTTAGTGCGATTGGGAAAGTACCGAGAAATAACTTTGACTAAGCTAACTTTACCCTAGTGATAGGAGAAAACACAATTATGCGTGTATTTGTACTCGACAAAAACTTTAAAGCACTAGACCCTTGCCGTCCTGCCAGAGCCAGATTATTACTCAAGCAAGGTAGAGCCAAAGTGTTGAGAAGGTATCCATTCACAATTATCCTGTCAGATTTGGAGGTAGAAAATTGCACGACTCATGATTACCACTTAAAAATTGACCCAGGTTCAAAAACAACAGGCGTGAGCTACCGGCAAGACAACACTGTTATTTGGGGTGCTGAAATAACGCATCGTGGATTCCAAATCCGAGACGCTTTAACATCAAGACGGCAATTAAGACGTTCTCGTCGTAGCCGTAAAACTCGTTATAGAAAACCTCGCTTTCTTAATCGGAAACGTCCCTCCGGATGGCTGGCTCCTAGCTTAATGTCTAGAGTTCATAACATCTTGACTTGGGTTAAAAAACTGATTCGTTTTTGTCCCATAGCGGGTATTTCTCAGGAGTTGGTACGGTTTGACACTCAGAAGATGGAGAACCCAGAAATCTCCGGTACTGAATATCAACAAGGTACTTTATGCGGCTACGAAATTCGAGAATACTTGCTTGAAAAATGGAACCGTAAATGCGCCTACTGTGGCGCGAGAGATGCCCGGTTAGAAGTTGAACATATCAAGCCAAAATCTAATGGGGGTTCCGACAGAGTTAGCAACCTGGCAATAGCTTGTCACTATTGTAACCAGGCTAAAGGAAGCCAGGAGATTGAACAATTCTTATCAGGGAAGCCTGATGTTTTGAAGCAAGTTCTGTCTCAAGCTAAACGATCTCTAACTGATGCCGCTGCGGTTAACGCGACTCGCTGGAAGCTGTACAACGAGCTTAAGTTCACCGGATTGCCAGTAGAAACAGGTTCGGGAGGTCAAACTAAATACAATCGACGTCGGTTTAACCTAGTTAAAACTCATTGGATTGACGCCGCTTGTGTGGGGAATGTTCAAAACATTTATGTCGAGGACTATCAATTTTTATCGATCATGGCTAAAGGTCATGGAACTCGTCAAATTTGTCGAACAGACAAGTTTGGATTCCCGAAGAGGTACTGTTCAAGAACCAAGATCCACAAAGGTTTTCAGACCGGAGATATTGTTAAAGCAATTGTTACTAAGGGTAAGAAAATCGGAACTTACGTTGGACGGGTTACCACTCGTAAAACTGGATCATTCAACATTTTAACTAGCAGCGGGTTGATTCAAGGAATTAGCTACAAGTACTGTACACCAATTCACAAAAAAGATGGATATGCGTATCAAATCAATACCCTGTCCTCCTTTTCCTGAGTGCCTGTCACCTGGGGTTTCCCCAGGTGTTTATATGGCAAGTCTCACCGCTAAATCACGCGATTATAGCGGGAGTCTCCAGGGAGGCGGACAGATGAAATATCAAGTATGAAGGATGAAGTATCAAGAATTTATCCTTCATCTTGGTTAGAAGAGCTATCGCTTGGAGGTTCATTTAACCATGCCAGTGCCGCACCGCCAACTTCTGATAGAATACTGATCAAACGATACAAGGCAACCGAACTCAGCACCACTGCCGGAGCAAAGTCATGCTCTAGTAAACCCACTGCAGTGGCTTCAAATACCCCAACTCCCCCTGGTGCCCCTGGGATAATTAAGCCCAACAGCCAAGCTACACTAAACCCACTAAGCAACAGGGGGAGTTGGCTGGGGCTGATTGGACTTAAGGCTAACAGGGTAAGCAAAAAGCCTGAACCTCGCAATCCCAAAAAGCCCAATTCCCCCAACAATGGTAGGATTGGGTAGCGCTTGACCCGGATAATCTGATCAACACCTGATTCAATGCTTTTCTTCTTACCTGTTAATTTAGCTAAATACTGTAGGCATGGGTTTAAACACCAAGGATGAATCAGTATCAGTACAGCAAACAGAATTGGGAGTTGAATGATCCGGCTGGCCAAAGGAGAACTGATCAAAGCCAGCAATAAAGCACCTACTGCCATCATGGGAGGTTCCATTAACACACTCAGAGTAGCTACTCCCAATGGAACTCCTGCTGTTTTCGCTGCCCAGATCCGACCATAGAAGTGCCAAACGTTACCTGGTAAGTATTTGGCAATGTTAACTTTCAGATAGATCCGGATACACCATCCAAGCCCTAGTTGTTGGTCGAATTCCCTGAGTATCCAATGCCAAACCCAGCCAGTCCAAGTGTGGGCTAGCAATGTCACGCCAACAGCGATCCCTAAACAAGTCCATCCAGAAGTGCTGATCCGAATCGCTAGCACTTCTTGCCAGTTGTCTTTCAAGGCTTTTGCTAAAAAGAATAATGTTCCACCTAATATTGCCCAGCGTAGGTAAGGTTTTAGGGGTGATAGGACTCGCTTAATCGCTACATTCATTGACTATCTATTCTAACATTTTTACAAAGTAATACGACACTTAGAAGATATCACAAATGACAGACAAAGAATGAGAGTGATAAAATGCTAAAAACTCAATTAGATTACTAATAGTTAAAAATATATATTTAAAATATAGCATTGTTTATAAAAATTTAGAATTGATCAGCAGTGTCATCGAGTAAGCGTGTTTACAGCAAGTTCGGTTGTTACTAGATCACTATTGCAACGGTTTTTTGCCCAAGAGGATTGAGCGTTGACAGTTGACGGTTAAAAGTCAAATTCAAGGATAGTCTTACCAGTAAATTACATCTTTAAGCGGCAACTTAGTATTAGACTCGCTTACACTCGAAAGCAAGGGGCTTTGTAGCAGTAGCATCACTATGCCAGAAAACATGTCGGACAAGCCATCGTTCCAAAACAAGTCAAATGAGAAAGCTTTGGAACCAGAAGAAAACTTGGTCATGGGGTTGTGGGGAAAATTAACCTCACAGTTTCACGACGGAAAATCAACCTCACAGTTTCAAGACAAGTATTACCAAAGCTTAGTCTACGGTTTTCGTGACTTGAAGACGGTAGTGTTGAACACAAGGCTATCAAGGCTCTCATTCGAGCAGGTATTTGTCCCCCTAAGATTCGCTACAAAAATTCCAGGTAATAGACCTAACCCATGGACAAACTCCCATCAATCTCAGATCAGTCAGGAAATTTGGGACTTTATCGCCAAAATACCTAAAAGACCAGCCTATCGACATTTGGCAATCATTGCCCCCCCAGGGTCAGGAAAAACCACTACGTTGCAGCATTTGACCCTGACCTATGCCAAGAATGCTCACCGCCAGTATAAAGCGCCAAAACTAATTCCTATACTGGTAGATTTGCGGAATAGTTGCGATCGCATTACTAGTGAGCAAACACCATTATTGGCACAGCTAGTTACTAAACAAGTTGAGGAAGGGTCATTACCAGGATTGGGTCAATCCGCAGGCTTGGAGAAACCTCCTGCTAATTGGTTTCGGGATCAGTTAGAAAATGGCAAATGCTTAGTGATGTTGGATGGGTTGGATGAAGTCGCTGATCCGGATCAGCGTCAGCAGGTGAGTCAATGGGTTAACCAGCAGATGCAAACCTATCCCCAAACTGCTTTTATCCTGACATATCGTCACCAGGGCTATCGTAGTATACTGGGGTCGCAGATCGAAACAGTTTTAGAAGTACAACCATTCAATTTCAACCAAATTCAGCAATTTCTTCAGGGCTGGTATCAACAAACTCAGATTAGTAGTCGAGGAAAACAATTATCAGCTCAGAAGCAAGTTGAGGATTTAGTAGAGCGGATTAGAAAGAATCCCTCGATAGCTTCAATGGCAAGCAACCCACTGCTGCTAACTATGATAGCTACCCTTCACGCTTGCGGTAGCATCTTACCAGAGCGTCGGGGAGAACTTTACAGCAAAATTTGCCATGTATTGCTGGAGGTGTCATCAGCTCAGAACATCCCTAGACCGCTAACAACTGTGCAAAAACAATCAGTCTTACAAAAACTAGCACTAGGGTTGATGGAACAGGAAACTTGTGAATTCACCCCATCTGATAGTCAAGAGTACCTAGCATCAGTGGCAGGGAGTCCACTAAAACCAAAAGAATTTCTTAAGCATATAGAGACAGCTACTGGGTTATTAGTGGAAAGGAGGCTAGGTATTTACGAGTTTGCTCACCAGAGTTTTCAGGACTATTTAGCCGCTGCTCAGGTAAAGGAACTGAACCAAGAGCAGATCTTGACTAAAAACGTGGATAATCCCTGGTGGACTGAAACTATCCTCTTCTGGGCGTCGGATGCTGATGGCACTAACTTGATTCGTGCAGCCTTGGAAAAGGCAACAGAAGAGTCTTTAGCTTTTGCCTATAATTGCCTAGCGCAAGGGTTGACCGTTAAGCCTAAGCTAGAGCAACAACTTGAACAAGTCCTAGCAGCCGATTTAGCATCCCCTAATCCAGAAATTGCTCAGTTAGCTGCAGAGGTTAAGTTATCTAGGCGGTTGAATCAACTATTCCGAATTGATGACAAAATCGAAATTGGCTTGAGTTATATTACCTGTGCTGAGTATCAATTATTTTTGGATGAAACCCTACCAGCAGGTGAGTATCATCAGCCAGATCATTGGCAAAGCAAACGGTTTATAGCGTTAGAGGGAAATCAGCCAATTACTGGAATTGGAGCTAGTGATGCCGAAGCATTTTGTAAATGGTTGACTCAAAACTACTCAACATCAGGATTCAGGTACAGATTGCCCACTTCCGATGAAGCACAGGAGTACCCAGGTATTGAACAGGCAGTAGGCTGCTGGTGCCAGGAAAAAGAACACAACGTGATTGTGGGCATAAAACCAGCTAAGTGGAAAAATTGGCAAAAACAATTAGCTAATGTTGTTCAACTAGATATAGCTCTAGATTTAAACCTAAACTTGGAGGGGGAACTAGAACTGTTCCGATACCTAGATATCCAACTCTACCGGTATTTAGAGCTTAACCTCTACCAATATCGAAACCTTTACCAAGAGCTGGAACAAAACCTCGACCTTGATCGATACCTTTACCAAAACCTTGAGCCATACCAAGACCTATACAAAGACCTCAAGCTAGGTAAATATATCAACCTCAATCCCTACCTCAACTTCAACCTTGAGCGATACGAAAACCCAGATCTTAAATTACTCCGCTTCTATGTGTTGTTAGTATTTATTGCCTGGAGTGTGCGAGCTGATATTTATAAAAAAGCTGCTACCAATCCTGAAATCCTAAAACCTGTTCATTTGACGGTTCAAAATTGTCAAGAATTCAGCCATAAGTATGCCAGTAATAGGGATAAAATTGCTCCAATTTACACATTATTTTTATTAATGGATGAGCGACGAACTGGTCGAATGCCAGCTTGGGAGGGAATTCGGGTTGTTCGAGAAAAAGTTAACTAGACTATCCAATAAAAAAAGCAAAATAATTATTAACAGTTATAAATGGAAATGCCGATTAGCTTCCCATGGGCGAAGTGGTTAAGCTGAATGCTAAGAGCTAAATAAAATCTTGCGAATTTACCATTATCATTAATCACCACAATAAACAATCAAATCAATTTCTACATCACCATTACCAGCCAGACCTATGACTCCAACCGTTGTTCGACAAGGTAACCGATTCTTGTTAAAATAAGAAGCATATAACTCATTCACTGTCTGGTAGTATCTAAAATCAGTCACAAAAATGCGAGCCATAACTACCTGAGCGAAGCTAGTGCCAGCATGGTCTAAAACCAGCTTCAAGTTTTCCATTACCTGTTTAGTCTGTTCCTCAATTGACCCAATTATTAATTTTCCAGTGACAGGGTCTTCAGCTAGCTGTCCCGTCACAAATAGAAAATCTCCTGCCCGAACAGCGTGGGAATAAGGAGCTACAGGTGGCAAAACGTTGTTCGGTAAAGTGATATATTCCAGCACGTTTTCAACTCCTTAAACAATAAACTTTAAATTTTTTTCTGAATTTGATTTTCAACTGTGGAAATTATAATCAAGGTAGTAACTGCCAAAGTTAGCCACTTGTGGTTTATTTTTGTTAGCCTGCATAAAAGCCTTCAATTAACTCAATACCTGAGCTCCTAGAATGTCTAGACCAGTTTTATACATCGCTATCACTAGCCACGGTTTTGGTCATGCTGTACGTAGTGCCTCCGTAGCTGCGGCTATTCAACGACTGTGTCCGGATATCTTACTGATTTTAGTAACAACAATACCACGCTGGTTATTAGAATCCTACATTCCGGGGGATTTTATTCATCGCCCACGGGCTTTTGATGTTGGTGTTATTCAAACCGACAGCTTAACAATGGATAAAGAGGTAACCTTAAGCAAACTACAGCAAATTCGTTCCAATGCTAGATCAATTATTGCTAGTGAGGTTGACTTTATTCGTAACAATCGAGTAGGGCTGATATTAGCCGATATTCCCCCCTTAGCTGTAGGTATTGCTCAAGCGGCTGACATTCCCTGTTGGATGATGAGTAACTTTGGCTGGGACTTCATCTATCGAGACTGGGGAGGAGAGTTTGCTGAGATTGCCGATTGGATCAGTGAGTATTATGGAAAATGCGATCGCTTATTTCGCCTTCCTTTACATGAACCCATGAGCGCCTTCACCCATATCACCGATGTGGGCTTAACAGGGGGATCACCAGGATACAGTACCGATCAATTAAGGAAGCATTTTGATCTGAAGTCTCCAGAGTTTAAAACTGCTTTACTCACCTTTGGGGGATTAGGGTTGGAACAAATTCCTTACCATAATCTATCTAGATTCCCTAAGTGGCAGTTTATCACATTTGACTCTCAAGCACCAGATTTACCCAATTTACTAAAAATCAAGGGTCACGACTATCGACCAGTGGATTTCATGCCCTTGTGCTCGCGAGTGATTTCCAAACCGGGGTACAGTACTTTTGCTGAAGCCTTACGCCTGGATATACCTATTTCTTCAGTTACCCGCTCGGGATTTGCTGAAGCCGCTATCCTTATAGAAGGGGTGCAAGACTACGGTCACCACCAGATTTTAACACCGACAGAATTTTTCCACGGCAAGTGGGAATTCCTCCATCATACTCCCAAGCCTCCCAGAAAATCTCAAAGCTTGGTAAAGGATGGAACAGACAAGATTGCTAAAGATATTGTTAACTACCTCCAGACTTACACTAAATAGCCTAAATAGCCCCTGCCATGATATCTACCGTAGATTCGCTTATAGAACAGATCCAGAATAGCCATAATTCTATCCCAAAGTCCATCGACACACCAGAAACCTCTACTATTGAAGAGCAAACCTCTAAAGAGCAGACCTCTTTCCCCAGCCTAGAGTTGGCAGCACGAGATGTTCGTATGGTACTTGATCAACAAAGGGAGCGCAGTCAAACCTTGACCACAAAGCTCAATATCTTGTTTGTGACTAATGGAGCCTTGTTAACCAGTTTAACCATCTCGGGACTAGTATTTTTCCGCAGTCCCTTTGGTATTGCTGAGATACTGGGATTTATGCTTAATTTTACCCTACTAATCCGTGCTTTTCTACCGCGTCAGATCGCAGTCAGTCCCAACTTGGGAGATAAAAAATTCCTAGAACGTTACCTGGTACTCTCACCACAACAATACCAGCTACAGATGCTGGTTAATCTGGTAGAGACTTATAATGCAAACAGGCAGCGATTAGAAGATTTTTCTCTATCGTTGAAGTATTCTGCTTATGTAACTTGGGGGGTTGCCTTGATTATTACGTTGAATGTCATAGCAGAGTTTTGCATTCCTGCGCTTAAACTGATGTGATGTATTGTTGGCTTTCGCTGAGACTATGAATTCTAAACAGGTTAATAACAAACCCTCTGGAGAACCCTTGAGTTTACCAGAACCAGACCCAGAGAACATCACTGTCTTGACCCGTAACCTGCCCAACGAGCCTATTCTGCCCTGGAATCACTATGATTCCCCTTGGCGTGACGGGGAACCAGAGAATCCAGAGGCATCGGAAAATTCCGAGCAGGCAGATGAGTCCTGTGACAATCAATCTGCAACTGAGCCAGAATCAGCAGAAAAGCCGGAGTTATCAGAAACTGCTGCTCAACTCGATAAGCTGTATACAGAAGAATTGGCAACTGTTCCTGAGTCGTTATCAGAAGATACTTCGTTATCAGAAGATACTATAGAGTCATCAGAAACTGCTGCAGAATTGGCAACTGTCCCTGAGTCGTTATCAGAAGATACTATAGAGTCATCAGAAACTGCTGCTGTGGTGGATAAGTCTGCTGAAAATCCACCAACAGCTGTAGCCACAGAAACTTCCGTTACACTTGTGGTGGAGAAGTCTGCTGAAAATCCACCAACAGGTGTTGCCACAGAAACCTGCGAAACACCATCGGAGGAACTGAAACAGCTCGGGTAGCAGTGGCTGGATTAACTAACCCTTCTATGACTCATTATCAACAACGACTCAAAATTAAGACTACCGGTAAATCCTTCTCCAACATTACCGGCAAAGTTCAATCCGTGGTTGCTACATCAGGACTGGAGACTGGATTGTGTACCATTTTCCTGCGTCATACATCGGCAAGTTTGGTAATTCAGGAAAATGCTGATCCTGATGTGCTCATGGATTTATCGAACTTTTTTGCTAAATTAGTACCAGAAGATGGTAAGAGCTATAGCCATAGTGCGGAAGGTCCCGATGATATGCCTGCTCATATCCGCACTGCGCTGACTAAAACATCGGAACAGATTCCTATTGCTCAAGGGAGATTGCTCCTAGGAACCTGGCAGGGCATTTATATTTGGGAGCATCGGCGACAGGCTCACTACCGGGAGGTGGTGGTGCATATTGCAGGGATTTAATATCAACCAATATCTATTCTAACTATTACCTAAAATTGTTACCAATAATTAAGCAGAAATTGTGACCAGTACTAAGGGTTACTGTATTTAGGACTCAAGAGCCACGGGAGTTGTGCTTGCTGTAGGGCTTGAGTCTTAGAGCTGATTCGTAAACTCGCACTAAACCTTGTAGGATAAGGCTTGCGCTAAAATAGAACAATTGAACTATTTAATACCGAAAAGACTATCATAGCAAGGCTTTCAGACTTGTTATGATAGTCTTTACGAATCAGCTCTTAGTGATGTTATCTTTTGGAACGGTTTTGTAAAAAGCATCCATCAGCACCTGGTTGCCTTGGGCATCAACCACCCACACGGATATGACATTCCGGTTGATCCCTATTGACTTATCTGCCAACAGGTCTGCTAACCTATGTCTTTAAAGCAGATTAGGATTTTTTACCATTGTGAGTGCAAAGGGTTTGCCTGAAACCACTGCCTACGTCAGAATTACGCGGCACTGCTGGCAACAGGGCAAGATTGAAGGAGAAGTCCAAGCCGCAGACTATGAATGGGAGTTTCAATGGCATTTTCGGGTCAGTCAGCTGTTAGTCACCCCCTCTCTGGGCCGTGCCTTGATTCAGGAACCCCTTGGCAGATTTTTAGAACAGTGGGATTACCAGCTCGAAGCAGGAGGAAACTATGCTTTTACCATTCGAGCTGAACTATAGCATATATCAATTCGGTGAGGTACTTTTGTTCTGGGTTTTAGGGAGTAGGGAGTAGGGATTAGGGATTAGGGAGTAGGGATTAGGGATTAGGGAGTAGGGAGTAGGGAGTAGGGAGTAGGGAGTAGGTAACTTATGTACCTCATAACTCTGATAAACGCTATATTCTCAGAAGGGATAAGAGGGGGAAGTTAGGAAAGTCAGGGATTTGGGAGAATTGGGGGAAATTAGAACAGGCTTGAGCATCCTGTCAATAGGTCATGCCCAAGGGAAGACGACGATATCCCTTTTAGCTTTTGCTTTTGATTATATAGCGCTCGATTAACAAAATTGCCACAATATCATCAATGGGTCGAGGAGGTTGGCGCATTCCTTGGGGGATGAGGCGTTGGAACCCTCTGGGAGGATACATTTGCCAGTAGCGTGGGCGAGCTTCTAAACTACTGTAGCGCTCATCTACCAGGACAATAGGTACTGATGCTGGTAATTCCTCCTTGATTTTCCGTTTCCATCTCTTGGCAGTAGTTTGGTCTCCCATCACAATGGTTTCAATGGGGAATTGTTGACACAGTTGCTGGAGTTTTGCGATCGCATTTCCTGAAGCCACTACCTCATGGGTTAGCACCTGACCCTCTTTCTCCATCACTGCTACACCACATTTATCTCGTCCTGGATCGAAGCCTAAAATCATCTCAAGTCACGGGTAATGTAAATCTTTCTCAAAATTGCTAATCTGGCAACACAACTAGTAACCTACCCTACCGGTAGAGTGATTGCCTAAATCATGATTGGTATTAATCATGGACGAAACGAACCTTGAGACAACACCATTACACCAGATGAACCCAGAGAGTCGATTTTCTGAGTTGGTGGCAGATTATGCCAAATACCGACCCAGTTACCCAGCTGCAGCTATCGACAAGATTCTCGAAGGACTTGAGAACAGAGGGCAACTGGTAGCTGCGGATATTGGTGCAGGAACAGGAATTTCCTCTCGGCTACTAGCTCAATGGGGAGTGCGAGTGATTGCCATCGAACCCAATACTGAGATGAGACAAGCTGCTAGCACCGATCCATTGGTTGAATTCCGGGATGGAACTGCTCAACAGACCAACTTAGCTGATGCATCTATTGACTTAGTGGCTTGCTTTCAATCCTTCCATTGGTTTGACCCAGAGCCAAGTTTGCTAGAGTTTCGCCGTATTCTGAAGCCTACTGGACAATTAGCTGTGGTCTGGAATGACCGCAACCGTCAAGATAATTTTACCCAAGGCTATAGTCATCTAGTGCAAATCGCCTCCAATCATCATCCCGCCGAGTCCCGTATGTGTTCGGTAGACCCCTTGCTCGCTAGTCCATTGTTTCCCAATGTCTATTCCTACACCTTTTCTTATCAGCAAGCCTTGGACAAAGATGGTCTGATTGGTCGTGCTATGAGTGTCTCATATATCCCACGGGAAGGATTAGCCCACCAGAAACTTATCTCTGATTTGCAGGAATTGTACAACAGCTGGTGTGATCACAAAGGTTTAGTTTACTTGAGGTATCGTACCAAGGTTTACCTAGCTCAACCTAAGTGCTAAGTCGTGATCAATAATTGTCACTCTATAGTATTTATCAAATATCAGATGATACCACCAAACTTACAACACCTTAAAAGCGGTCACCTTAGGTATCTAACTGAGTATTAAAGGAAATTATTGCTATACCTATAATCACCATAAGGATTCCTATGATTTGCAATACAGTGAACTTTTCATGCAAAATAAAAAAACCTAACAAACTCCCACACAAAACGCTTCCTCCAATAATTACAGGTAACCCAATAGAGACATCAGTATCTTCAAAAAAGTAAAATGAAAGAATTTCAGCTAGCCCTATCAGGATTCCGGCAGATACTGAGTAGGCGATGCCCTTGGTAGTAACTTCTATTGGCGCACCTTTTAGTTTTAAAAAAAGAAGTACAGGTAGTCCTAGGAGAAGAGCCGTATATTGGAGAATAGCAGCTCCCAAGATATGATCAATTTGCTCTGATGATAGTTTTATAAAAAAGTTGTACGATCCATAAAGAAACGCTATCACTAACGAAAGAATTATAAGCCCTGAACTCATTAAAATATCCTAGTCAAGTATCCGAGTATGTATTAAACTCATCTAATCTAACACTAAAACAGTCACAATAGGTATAATCTCTCAGAGTTGACTTACTTGGTCGGATAAGATTTATTCTAAGTAAGGCTTGCTGAAAAAGTCTTACTTATGCCCGATTACTGAATTAGTCTAGTTTAGTTCCTCCAAGTTAAAGCTCCTCCAATTTTAAATCGTCAATATAGAGCAGGAAGAAGCCTAGAAATATTGTCATTAGTGATCGCCAAAAAGGTTGAATGGGTATGTCCCAAATCAATCCCCATATCCCACACCAAGAAGTGATGATTGCGATCAGAGTATACATAGTTGATAAGTTGGGATATTTGGTTTTGAAGTGGTAGAAGAGCTTTTCCCTCGAATTCATTTCTTCGAAATCTTTTTCCATAGGAGTTTTTTTCATAAGTACCAGCTCCTCCAAGGATAGGTCATCTATCCAGAGCGTGAACAAACCAACTATTAACAAAGCAAGGTGACGCATCACCACTTTTAGGGCAAAATCAGGGGCAGGCTCCTCAAGCAAATTGGTGCCTTGTGCCCATGTATCCGAGATCAGGACAGCACCACTCCAGATGGCTATGATACAAGTTGTTACATATAGAGCGTGGATGTTAGGGTATTTAGTCTTGAGGGTATCGAAGAACTTCTCCCGCAGACTAGGGCGACCAGAGGGTTTTGGTTGGATGTCTGAAATAGCTGATTGGATGGGTTTTTTAGGATCCATATTAAGTTTGCTTAAATTAGAAATGAAGTAAACCGATTTATTTTAATACTTTATTTTAATACACTTGTGGATTCACACAATAGGGTAATCGCTTACCCAAAAGTCCAGTTATGAGATTATTGGCGTTACTTAATTGGTATCGTTTTGCCCCCCTAGTCCCCCAAACTTGCGAAACCAACGGGTGGTTTACCCAAATCAAATGATCGCGCATTCATACTTCAATGTCTTGATGCAAAGCGCGAGTGGGTGAAACCCCCTTTAGTTAACTGCATCGCTTCAGTAACGCCTAATAAAAAATTACTTGACTATCTCCACAAAACACAAGTTATTAACTTCAGATTATTGATTTTTATCAACGTTGTCAAACTTTAGTAACCAATACTAAAAGGCGATCGCTTACAGCTAATATCATAGCGATCGCCTTTTAATTACCGTTCTAATCCTTACTGGGATAATTCATAAAATAGTCGATTTTTCAACTTAATTTAGATAGGTTTACCCTTAGTGCGATTGTGGTCAACGCCTTTCTTCCATGGAGCAGGTTAATTTCCAGAGCTGCATCAAAGGTTTGATGCATTGGGTTCAACAGCAGAGCCACAGTATTCAAGGCGGTCAATCTTTAATTCTCGCCCAGAGCGGATGTCTTCCATCGGGGAGTTACATTCTGGGCAAGCGTATTGACTATCAATATCAGGCCGATAGTCTTGTTGACACTGATGGCAAAAGGCAATCAAGGGGGTTTCCTTAATCACCAGTTTTGCACCAGACAAAAAGGTGTTGGGAATTTGAGCTTCAAAGGCCAATTCCAAACTCACGGGTTCGACGCCAGTGAACTGGCTGGCCTACTGTCAGATGGACGCAGGAAATTTTGGGTCGCTCTGGCTGTGCTTCCCACCAATTGCGCAAGGTCACAATTAGTGCCTTGGTCATGTCAGTTTCATGCATTGTTGAAATCCACCTTCAAGTCCACTCTACTAATTCCGGCTGCGCTTCTGGATGAATGTAGGAGGGTTTTTCCTGGCGCGGCAGTTGACCGGATAGCACTAGGTGCGCCATTGTGTCACAGATTACGCGAGTTGCCATCAGGGCAGTGATGTCGCTGATGTCATAGGGCGGCGAGACTTCCACTACTTCCAAACCGCAAACAGGAGCTTTCTGAACTATCTTGCCCAGTAGATACAGAGCTTCCCGGGGGAGGAGTCCGCCCGGTTCGGGCCAGCCTGTACCAGGAACAAAACCGGCATCGATACAGTCAATATCGAAGCTGATATAAATGCAGTCGGTACCGTCTAGTGCCCGTTCCAGGGCAAACTCTACCGCTGCGTCTAATCCCATTTCAGTGATATCGGTTACTGTCAGGATATTACTTGCCCGCTCCCGGCAAACTTTGACTCCCTGGCGAGGTACTTGCCAACCGCCAATGCCCAATTGCACTAAGTTCTTGGGTGGAGCATTCCTCATGTTAGTTGCATGAAACCAAGGGCAGGTGTGCATCCGCTCATCCAGGTCGGTTTCCTGGGTATCTACATGACGATCAAAGTGGATAATGCCAACTTTCTTGTCCCCTAAGTGCCGACAAATACCCCGAACGGTAGGAAATCCGATGGAATGATCCCCTCCCAAAATGATGGGAAACGCTCCAGAGCTGAAGATGTGAGCAATGCCTCTAGAAATTTGGTCAAATGACTTTTCGTTGTTGGCTGGAATGGTGAAAATATCTCCCACGTCACAGAGGGTAATTTGCTCTCGCAGGTCAATCCCTAACTCAAAGTTGTAAGGGGTGTACAAGGCAGAAATGCGGCGAATGCCTTGGGGACCAAAGCGGGTTCCGGGGCGATAGGTGGTTCCCGAGTCGTGGGGAACCCCGACAATGGCCACATCGTATCCCTCAACCTGGCGAACATCTTCGAGATAAGGTGCTTTGAGGAAGGTATTGATGCCAGCGTAGTGAGGTAGTTCACCGCGCGAAAAGGTGGGAATAGTGCGATCGCTAATACTCTCTGCTGCTTCCAGCCCGTATTCGAGCCCCCTTGACACCTCCTGCTGCCATCCCGTCAATGGTAGTTGAGCTTCACGCTCCAGGGCACGTTCCGCCTCAGAAGAATTTGAACTGTTACTGCCTGGGCTTTCAAACAAGGGGTTTTCAGAAGAATTTTCAGTCATTTGCACTCCCGAGAAGTTTTCAAAACATCTTAATCAGCGACTTATAGCCTACATTCCCAGGTTGGAGATGAAAGCTATGGTATTTTTTAAACTTCTCACCGATAGGTTCTGAAATGATAAACCTACAGATTTCTTTTACCTAAGTTCGAGATCGTCACCCTTGGTTTAGGGGTGCAGGGGAGGTAGGGGAACTATGGGAAGCAATGATAAATTACCACTGTCTTACCCCCTACTTTTCTTCATCGAGTAGTTTGCAGACAGACCCTAGAAATCAAGGAAACTGATTTAATCTAATAAACTTGTGGATTCACACAATGGGGTAATCGCTTACCCAAAAGTCCAGCAATAAGATTATTCACGGCCATCGTAGCCATTTGCGATCGCGTTTGATAAGTTGCACTGCCAATGTGAGGAGTAATGATCAAATTATCCAAGCTCAACAAGGGACTATCCATGGGAATGGGCTCTGGTTTAGTTACGTCCAGAGCAGCTGCAGCGATTTGACCATTGCTCAGAGCTTGGTACAATGCTTCTGGATCTACGATTGCTCCTCGTGCGGTGTTGATCAAGATAGCGGAGGATTTCATCAGCTCAAACTGGGGAGTACTAAATAGATGGTAGGTTTCTTCAGACAGAGCAGTGTGAATGGTAATAAAGTCTGATTCCCTTAGCAGCAGGTCGAATTCAGCATACTTTACACCAAGGGATTGTTCTAATTCTGAGTCCCGTCGATGCCGACTGTAATAAAGAATTTCCATATCAAACCCTCGCCCACGACGAGCAACAGCTTGACCAATGCGTCCAAAGCCAACAATTCCTAAAGTAGCACCGCTGATGTTTGGTCCTAGCAATAAGGTAGGTTCCCAAGTCTGCCAATGACCAGCACGTACAAATTTATCTGCTTCAATCACTTGCCGTGCTGTTGCCATTAGTAAGGTCCAGGCTAAATCAGCTGTAGCCTCAGTCAGGACACCAGGAGTATGACCAATGGGGATACCCCGGATGGTGGCAGCAGGGATATCAATGTTGTCGTAACCTACTGCTAATTGGCTGATTACCTTCAGGGATGGTGCAGCTTCGATGATTTGCTTGTCAATGGAATCTGTCAGTAGGCACAGTAAGCCATCGATTTCTTTAACTTTGTTGAGCAAGACCTCGTAGGGAGGGGGTTGACGCTCTGGCCAGATTTCCACATTGGCGATTTGGTGGAGTTGTTCGAGTCTGGTATCAGGAAGGCGGCGAGTTATGAAGACTTTGGGTTGAGACATGGGGTCGGTCAATATTGATCAACGGATGCGATCAGTTCATTATCCACAGGGGTGTTATCAGAAGAGGGTAACTCCTCGGAAGTAGGAAAATATTGTAATGGGTCATACTTTAGCATAGTGATTCCCCTTAGTTAGACCTGGCTGATTGCATTTTACCCAAACTAGAAACTAGAAGAACTAGAATTCCTCACACCAGACCTATGATCTTATAGGGTGAGGGTGCAAGTTAGGGCGCAAGGGAAGCGTTACAAAAAGACCCCACAAATTCCTAGAAATTCTGATCTTTCCACTCTATATAATGATTGATTGGATTGCTTACTCCTCAAGGTGGGATGCAGAAGTGTTGAACTTCATATCAGGGAACTTCGGATGAACTAGTTTTAGATTAACTTGGTATCTTTAACTACACTTTTTAGCATCTTTATCCTAATTATTGCTCTGTTCACAACAACGATAGACAGACATTAGCAATTTTGGTAAACTTTGATAGCTGGATTAAACACTTCTGGGGAAACCTCTAACCTTAGAACATCAGGCTAGACAAAGATAAAGCTGACAAAAGTAAGCAGATCCCAGCCAACCAGGCAATGGACGGTGTAACGTTAGCAGTCATCTACCATGTCAAATCTAATACTCCTAAAAGGAAAGTGTGGATGGTAGGATGATCGGTGTCTGGGTCAGATGTTAACTGGAAAAGACTTGGAAAATTTTCTGCCCAGAAAAAACGGTTACTTGAACCCAGTGCCGGATTAATCTGTAAACCATTAGTTGGAGGTGCAGCATTCATTCCCACCTAACTCTAGGAGTGTAGGTGTGTTATACTGCCGCAATAGAAGAATGAAAATTCCCAAATTACTATCCCTATGTGCTGTATTTCTACTAAGTTTAGTCCTAGCTATTAGTTGCAACCAATCCCCAAACACTAAACCCTCAGATACGTCCCAAGCCGTTAAAGATTCTACTCCCATTGTTATGGGATACAGCAGTTGGCCTGGTTGGTGGCCGTGGTACATTGCAGAGAAAGAAGGTTTATTTGAAGCCAATGGCCTTAATGTACAACTAAAATGGTTTGATGGCTACCTGGAATCCATGGAAGCTTTAGCAGCAGGAAAACTGGATGCTAATTGCCAAACCCTTAATGATACGATATCTTTTGCTGCTGATGCTATTAATGGTGAAGTAGCGGTACTGGTGAATGATAACTCTGCTGGCAATGACAAAATTATTGTCACAGCAGAAATTAATTCCGTGAAAGATTTGAAAGGGAAAAAGGTAGCGATAGAAGAGGGAGTTGTAGATGACTTCTTGCTTAGCTTAGCCCTAGAAGAAAAGGGAATGTCCAGAAAAGATGTGGAAATTGTTCCCTTAGAAACTGGGGCAGCAGCAGCAGCATTTGCAGCGGGTAAAGTAGATGCCGTGGGTGCATTTCCTCCCTTTTGGCTCACTGCCCTAAAACGAAAGGGAAGTAAAGAATTAATTAGTTCCAAAGCATTTCCTGGGGCAATCCCTGACTTACTTGTCGTTACTCAAAAGCTGATTGATGAACGTCCTGATAAAGTTCAAGGTCTAGTGAATACTTGGTTTGATATCCTGGAGTTTATCAAAACTAATCCCAAGAAAGCCGATGAACTGATGGCAGAACGCGCTAATGTTAGCGTTGAAGAATTTCAACAGTTTAAAGAGGGAACTCGAATATTTACCCTGGAAGAAAACTTAGAGGCATTTAGCCCTGGTGATACCATGAAGCATATGCCGTTTGCCGCTAAAAAAATGTCTCAGTTTATGCTGGATGTGGGATTTATTCAAAAAGTTCCTGATTTAGATAAGATACTTGATGACCAGTTTGTAAAAGCCTATGCCGCAGGTCGTTCTTAGTCATTAATAAGCTATCGAATTAAACCGGTGCGTTACACGTCTTTAACGCACCTTACACATTTATTAAACTCTTTAATGAATAGTTCCCAGACAACCAAAACTCTAAAACCCACTGTTTTTTGGCGCATTGCTGAGGATATTCCCAAATCCTTAAACTGGATATTAATTATCCTATCAGTTACTGTTCCGTTTGTTGCTTGGTGGCTAATCTCAAGTTTTGCTGGCCTTGATTCCGTCTTCCTCCCGTCACCGATTGACGTGGGTAAAGCCGTTATCCGTTTGTGGCAACAAGGCTTTCTTATTCAAGATACTATTGCTAGCATTCTCAGGGTTTTTGCGGGATTTTTGTTGGCAGCAATTGTTTCCATTCCCTTGGGCATTTCCATGGGAGCATTTGCCAGTATCCGAGGGTTAACAGAACCAATAATTGGTATTGTTCGCTATATGCCAGCTCCAGCATTTATCCCTCTATTCATTATCTATCTAGGTATTGATGAAGCTCCGAAAATCGCACTTATTTTTATCGGTACTGTCTTTTTCAATACCTTAATGATTATGGATGCCGTAAAGTTTGTTCCCAAGGATTTAATTGAAAGCACCTACACTTTGGGAGGACTAAGAACACAAGTCCTATTCGAGGTTATTACTCCCTATGTGATTCCCAATATTATTGATGCCTTCCGAGTTAATATGGCAGCGTCTTGGAATTTAGTGATTGTAGCAGAATTGGTGGCAGCAAAAGTGGGACTAGGTAAACGAATTTTGCTAGCACAAAAATTCCTCAAAACTGATGAAATATTTGCCTGCTTGATTATTCTAGGATTAATCGGATTTGCCATTGATTTATCCTTCCGATTGCTGCTCAGACTGACCTGTAAATGGGCGATTGATTAGATTTTTTTTAACGGTTTAAGGTTTAAGGTTTAAGGTTGAAGGTTGAAAGTTGAAGGTAAGCTGTCAGCTAATGGGCTACGCCCACGCTACGCGAACAGTATATGCTTACCTAATCACAGGCAAAAGGGAAAAGGCTTGCAGGAAAATTTAAAATTGCAATAAGTAATAATAAAAAACCATGCACTTAGAAATTGCTCACCTTTACAAACAGTTTCCCACGAAACAAGGTACTATTGTTGCCCTAAAGGATATTAATATGCATGTTGAGACGGGGGAATTGGTCTGTGCTGTGGGTGCATCTGGTTCGGGTAAGTCTACGCTGTTGCGTCTGATAGCTGGTTTAGATATGCCTACAGCTGGAGAAATTACGGTTGATGGTTTGACGGTGACTGGACCTAGTTCAGAGCGAGGCATGGTTTTCCAACGATATACCCTATACCCTTGGATGAATGTGATCCATAATGTGGAGTTTGGCTTAAAGCTGCAAGGTGTCCCAAAGCAAAAACGCCGAGAACAGGCTGGTTATTATTTAGATGTGGTTGGGCTGTCTGGGTTTGCTAAGTCCTATCCGAAAGAATTATCTGGGGGCATGAAACAACGGGTTGCGATCGCAAGAGCTCTAGCCTGTCATCCGAAAATCCTGCTGATGGATGAACCCTTTGGCGCACTCGATGTACAAACTAAGGAAACCATGCAACAGTTTTTGCTTGAGGTTTGGCAGCGGACGGGTTGCACTATATTAATGATTACCCATGATGTAGAAGAAGCAGTGTTTTTGTCTCAAAGGATTTATGTGCTGACAGCACGACCTGGTACAATCCAACGGGAATTGCGGATTGAGTTAGAGGGTGAGCGCACTTACAAAATCAAGCGTAATCCCGAATTCCATCGCTACACTGAGGAAATTATGGATTTGCTCCGGGATAGGCCAGAGGAAGTAAGTAGGAGTGTAATATCAAGTCCGGTTTAATACCGATAATAAAAGTATGGGGCCTGGGCGCGGGGAGATTTAGGGAGATAGGGGAGATTTTTATTAAGGCTAATTATCCTGAGATGATATTAAGGGTTGACGCTTCACTGTCAACCCTTGACCGTCAATCGTCAACGAAAACAAACATCAACTCATACAAAACAAACCTAACTGCAAATGCGATCGCAAACACTAGCCCCTCATTATTGAAAGTATGAAATGTGTGTGAATCGTAGGCCATGACTATCTAATGGGGTGCATCTTTACTTAAACCTTGACTTAAGCTTTGACTTAAGCTTTTATGATTAATTATCAGAACTAAACCCATCAATGGCCTCAATCAACCTATCAATTTCATCCGGCTGGGTGAAGTAGTGAACACAGGCACGGACACAGTCTGGGTCTCGGAGAGTTCGTAGCAAAAAGCCTTGCTGCTCCAGAAACTCTACTAACCTGTTATGGCGCTTGCCATTAGTCAACACAAAGGACACCAGACCAGCTTTGGGTGGTGAAGTCGCCAAACAGCTGACTGCTTCCAACTTGGATAAGCCTTGCCATAGGTATTCACTCAATTGACAAATTTGGTGATAACGTTCTTCAGCAGTTCCCCATTGCTGATGAATTGCGATCGCACTACGTAATCCTCCATACAGGGGATAAGCCGAGGTAGCCACTTCAAATCTCTGTCCATCTGGTTGCCAATCCACAGGTTTCCCAGCTTTATCCAGAATAATCCCCCGCCAACCAATAAATGTGGGATTGAGGCTGCTCTTGGCATCTGGACTGACATAGAGACCTCCCACGCCTGCTGGGCCACACCACCACTTGTGACCGGTAAAGGCATAGAAATCTGCCCCCAGTTCGGTTAGATTTAAGGGCAAAGAACCTACTGACTGAGCTGCATCCACTAGAACCCTTACCACTTGGCTACTCTGATTGTAGTTGTGACAGACTTGAGTAATATCCTTGAGTGGCAATACTTGACCGGTATTCCACAGTAAATGACTCAATACCACCAATCGCGTCTGAGGTCGTAAGTATTGCTCAATAGTTTTAGTAGGGTCTCCCTGATTTAGAGTTGCCATAATTGGACAAGTAGATACCTCTACCTGATACCGACGGGAAATTTCCTGGGCAGTAGCGATAATGCTTTGGTGTTCACAATCACTCATCAACATGTGATCACCCGGTTGCCAATCAATCCCCCACATCGCAATATTGCAGCCAACCGTAACATTTTCGGTTAGGGTGATGGTTTCTGCTGATGTCCCCAACTCTGATGCGATCGCACTTCTAGTTTTGTGGGATTCCTCGGTAACCCAGTCATTGACTTTACCCGAGAATGGGCCATAGCGCTGCAGATACTCATAGGCTTGTTGGATCGCATTTAGAGATACCAGAGGCAGAGTCCCTTGGCCCCCAAAATTGAAATAGGCTTTATGAGCTAATGCCGGAAATTGCTGTCGGTGGATGTCCCGTGGAGTTGCTGTAAGAGATATACCAGTCATGAGCATTTTAGTCATTCCCGTGGTATTTTATCGTATCAGCCCCGTGGACAAGCTAAAATTTTTTGGATATATTGAACTAAGACATATGTCTTAATTTAAAAAGCGCAAACTTCGTGCATTTCTACAGCGCTGCTTGAGCTTGTCAAGTGCATATGTATAAATTTTAAGAAATTCCTCAGTTGACGGTCGCTAACACTAATCCGTTGGTCTTGGGGTTATTTTATTATGTATGCCCCAGTCAACTTACTCTACTACTGTCTTTGGATTAAGTCCATAGCAGTAAACTAGAACCGGTCTAATGAGCCGTATTATATTATTAAAGTTTTATTAAAATTTTATTAAAGTTTTATTAAAATTTTATTAAAGTTTTATTTTTTACTAGGTCAATGAGAATTAAATAGGTCAATGAGAATTAAACTTGACTAAACTTGAAAAGTTTATTTAAAATAACGTTTTTTGTTGAGTTGACCGTATTGGACAGTCAACAGTCAATAGTCAACCAATAGTCAACAGTCAACAAATTCATGATTAGATTATAGTGTTAAACACCAATTAATTGAACTATGAGTAAAGTTTTGATTGTTGAAGATAACCTGGCTCAGTTAGAGTTAATGGCTAGATACCTACGGGACAGTGGTAACACAGTTATTTGTATTGCCGATGCTAAAGATGCTTTGGATAAGGCAGTAACCGAAAAACCTGATGTTATAGTCCTAGATATAATCATGCCAGGCATGAGTGGCTTTGAGTTGTGTCGCAGCCTGAAAAACCATCGGGATACCACTAGCATTCCCATTGTTATTTGTTCTTCTAAAAATCAGGACATCGACCGTCTCTGGGGTATGAAACAAGGCGCTGATGCCTATCTCACCAAACCTTTTTCTAAACAGCAGCTAGTGGACATTGTTAAGTTGGCTGTGGTTTGAGTCATCAGTTGATTCACATCATTTGATTCCTAGGAATCATAATAATAATACCCTAATCTTTTAAATCTTTTATCTCTTGAAAGATTTAAAAGTAATAGATATAAATATATTTATTAATTTAAAGTAATTTATTTCGATTATTTTATTATTTATTGCTATAATAGTATTTTTTATAGAGAGATTACAGATAACACAGTACTAGCATAAAAATGCTAGCTTTGATAAAATTATAGCATTTTTTAAAAAAAGTAAACAAGTTTTTGATTTTAGGAAGTAAATTCCGATCAGGAAGGGTAAAATAAGTGTCTCTACTTGATTAATATTAGATCGGCTATATAAAATCTTCTAAAGAAATTATTCTATTATTTATATATATAAAAAAATAATTAATTATTATATATTATTCTAGTTGGATAGTTACTCAATAATGACAGGTATACAATTGCGTCCCGTAATCAAGCCAACGACTACCCTCAGAATTTCTTCCTCTCAACAAAGCAAAAAATCACGCCTACAATGGTTTTATAACTTACCAGTTAGGAGTAAGCAAATTGTTGGTTTGTTTTCCTCCGAAGTAATCTCTGTGGCTGCACTGATGGGTGTAGGAGCAATATTAATTATATTTGGAGGAAGAGCTCAATTACGTGGACAAGCTCAGTCAGAATTGGCTGTTACAGAAATCAACTACAACATTAAAATCAACCAAATGGGGTTTGGTTTCCGTGGTCAATCGGAAAATACTGCTATTATTGAAGCTGCTCTTGCCCATAGTAGAAATCAGTTATTGTCCAAATCATTAGAGGGACAAGTTAAGCAGATTCTCCAGAATGAAATGAGGGCTCGGCAGATTGAATATGCTACTCTGGTAGACAAAGATTTACGAATTATTGTTAATGCTAATGCTGACCGGAAAGGAGAAAAGTTTGATCCCAATAACCTGGTTAGTCAAGTCCTCAAGCAGCGTAAGCAAATTAGCGCTAATCAAATTGTCAGCTGGCAAGAATTAAAAAAAGAATCACCCCCTTTACCTGATGGTTTGACGAACCAAGATACTGTAAAGCAAGGTGCCCTAATTCGTTACACGGTCACACCAGTAAAAGACCCAAAAACTGACGAGGTGATTGGTGCTTTGATTTCTGGGGATATTGTTAATGGCAAGGAACCCATTGTCAAGGAAACCCTGAAAACCTTTAACGGAGGCTACAGTGCTGTTTATTTGCGTCAGCCTTCCGGAGAATTTGCCTTAGTAACAGCCTTAGACCAAGGTCAAGCGGCCAATTGGGACCAAGCCCAATCTGATCTTCCCTTACCTAACCAATCCCTACTTGAGAAAGCCGTTAATGTTGGTAAAGTGGGCGAGTTAGTTACCGACCGTCAGAAGGTAGGAGAGCAAACCTACACCATGGCAGCAAAAGCTCTCATGAATTTTCAGGGAAAACCGGTGGCAGTATTAGTGCGGGGGACTAGCGAATCTAACCTAAATGCTTTTCTTACAGGTAGCCTACTGCTACAAGGGTCTATTGGGTTTTTGGTATTAGCAACAGATGTATTTTTGGCAATTCTGCTGGGGCGGTCAATTGCTGAACCGATTAAAAGGCTACAGCAGACTACCCATAAATTTGCGGCAGGCGATCGCCAAACCCGTGCTGAGGTAATAGCTACTGATGAACTTGGTCAACTGGCAGATACCTTCAATAAACTTGCTGACAACATCGTATCTAAGGAAGAAGCTCTCGCTCAACAGGCTTTTCTGCAGCAAGCCATAGCGGAGCGCTCCCAGTTATTTGCTGAGTTTACCAGCCTTCTTTATAAATCTGTGACATCAGAAAATATCCTAAGTACTTCAGTAGATGGAGTTCGCAGCATCTTGCAAACCGACCGGGTGGTGATCTATAGCTTCAATGAAGGGTGGGATAGTGGAACAATCATGGCGGAATCCTTAGGACCTGGTTGGATTGAAGCCATGGGAAAAATTATCAATGACCCATTGCGGGAAGGGTCTGTGGATCGGTTCAAAAGTGGGCGAGTCTGGGTTTGCCATAACGTCTATGAAGCTAGCTTAACGGGCTGCCACTGTGAGATTCTCGAACGGCTACAGGTCAAAGCCAACATGGTTGCGCCTATTTTGCATGAGGAGGAACTGGTAGGTTTATTATGTGCTCACCAGTGTTCTCAGCCACGGGACTGGCAGCCAGAAGAGGCGGATTTATTAAAGCAATTGGCGATTCAGATGGGCTTTGCCCTAAACCAAGCTCATCTGTTTGAACAGTTACAACAAGCACGAGTAGACGCGGACTTAGCGCTCAAGAAAGCAGCATCAACCTCTGACCAAATCGAACAAGCACGCCGGGCGGCGGAGTTAAATGCTATTGAGCAACGTCAGCAAAAAGAACAACTCCAGCACCAAGTATTGGAACTCTTGTATAATGTGGAAAATGCTGCCAAGGGAGACCTGACAGTCCGGGCAGAAGTGGGTGAGGGGGAAATTGGTACAGTGGCGGACTTCTTCAATGCCCTGATTGAAAGTTTGCGGCAAATTGTAATCCAGGTCAAACTTGCCTCAACTCAAGTGAATACTGCTGTTGCTGCTGATGAACAGGCAGTGGGTAAATTGGCCAAGCAAGCCATGGAGCAGTCAGATAAGGTTACCAACACTCTAAGCTCTATTGAGCAGATGATGTACTCGATTGAAGCCGTCTCAAAAAATGCCCGCCAAGCAGCAGACGTTTCTCACATCGCCTCAAACGCTGCCCTTACTAGTGGGCAAGCTATGGATAGCACAGTTGAGACTATTGTAAATTTGCGAGAGACTGTAGTCAACACAGCCAACAAAGTAAAGCTGCTAGGGGAATCTTCTAAGGAGATTGCTAAAGTAGTCGGGTTGGTACAGGAAATAGCCGTACAGACTAATTTACTGTCAGTCAATGCTGGAATTGAAGCGAGCCGTGCGGGAGAAGAGGGAGAAGGGTTTCGAGTGGTTGCAGAACAAGTGGGTAGACTAGCAACTCAGTCAGCCAATGCCATCAAAGACATTCAACAGGTGATTGACACCATTCAGCAGGAAACCCAAGAGGTGGTCAAAGCCATGGAAGACGGAAAAAAACAAGTGGTTGATGGAACCCAAATGGTTTTCAAGGCTAAACAGAGCCTAGAAGAAATTGTTGCCGTCTCCCATGAGATTGACCAGTTAGTCCAATCTATTTCTAACGCCACAGTTTCCCAAGCCAAAACATCTCGGGACGTTACTGACTTAATACAGGAAATTGCTGCTACCTCCCGACAAACCTCTCATTCTTCTGGCGAAGTTTCTCAATCCCTACGAACAACTGTAGAGGTTGCCCAGAAGTTGCAGATGTCCGTTGGTCAATTTAAGATTGGTGACGAATAGCTGAGGAGCTCAGGAGGTGGGACGCAATCTTTTACATTTCCCCTTTTGCCTACAAGCCTTTTGCCATTAGTCGAGGTGCTTTTCGAGAGTATTCGCCAAGGTACTTTTGGGGACTGCACCCACAACCATATCTACTCGTTGACCTCCCTTAAAAATCATCAACGTTGGTATACTACGGATACCATAATCACCTGCCACCTTAGGATTTTCGTCGGTGTTCAGCTTAACAACTTTGACCTGACCCTCGTACTGGTCTGCTATCTCATCCACAACCGGAGACACCATCCGACAGGGACCGCACCAAGGTGCCCAAAAATCTACCAATACTGGGGTGTCGCTATCAAGTACCTCTTCCTGAAAGGTCGAGTCTGTAACTGGGGCGGCTTTTGACATGCCTGGAAATCCTTGCGAATACTTTTGCTACGTACCTACGAAATTTTACCATAGTCACAACACCGATTAAATATGTTGGGCAAAAGTTGACACTCCCATAGGGCGGGAACAGCAGGTTATTAGGTTACAGGTTATTAGGTTACAGGTTACAGGTTACAGGTTGAAGGTTACAGGTTACAGGTTACAGGTTATTAGGTTACAGGTTACAGGTTACAGGTTACAGGTTTAAGGTTACAGGTTACAGGTTACAGGTTACAGGTTACAGGTTACAGGTTACAGGTTATCGTCTCAACCTTGGCTTTAAGGCCACGCTACGCCAACAACCTTGGCTTTAAGGCCACGCTACGCCAACAACCTACCCTACACCGAATACGGGGCGAACAACCAAACAACCTTGGCTTTAAGGCCGTAGGCCACGCTGCGCGAACGGCCACGCTAAGCCAAAAACCTTCAACATTAAACCTTCAACATTAAACCTTAAACGTTTAACCTTCAACATTAAACCTTAAACGTTTAACCTTCAAAATGATAAAAATAAGGAACCGCCCGAACTCTGTCCGGGCGGAGTGTGGTGTGAGGAGTGAACGGAAACATTTGTCTCCGCTTTTTCCATTGTATGTCACCGTTTATTTTTTTTCAGCAATTTCCAAGCCAGTCGAAAAATTTTGACGATTGGCAGGGGTTGCGATAAGTATATATACTCAGCGCTTAAACTATTGACAACAGTTGTTCGTGAACTTTAGAAACCTGTAGAAAAGCTGTTCAAGTTCTCAAAGACCATAATATTTGGTAATTGTCAATGGTCAAGTTTCAATTTTCAATTATTGATGAGCAACCAAGAATGATAAGTATTCAACTGCACACTATATTATTTCCCCATACCCAACTGCTGAGCTTTCTGGTATACCTTTCCTTCTGTTAGCAGAGAAGGAGCAATCACTACTTCCACTTGTTGCATTTCCTTGAGGTTTTTTGCTCCGAGGGTTCCCATACTGGTTTTCAATGCTCCCAAAAGGTTGTGGGTGCCATCATCCATTTGGGCTGGTCCAGTCAGAATTTGTTCAAGTGTGCCAGTGCTGCCGACTTTAATTCGTGTCCCACGGGGTAGCACGCTGGAAGGGGTTGCCATCCCCCAATGAAATCCTTGTCCGGGAGCTTCTTTCGCACGGGCGAAAGGAGAACCAATCATCACCCCATCAGCACCACAAGCAATACACTTACAGATGTCACCTCCTGTAATTAAACCGCCATCAGCAATCACTTGCACATAGTTACCGGTTTCCTGATAGTAGTCGTCACGGGCAGCAGCGCAATCGGCAACTGCTGTTGCCTGAGGTACACCCACACCCAAGACACCCCGAGAGGTACAAGCAGCACCAGGACCAATACCCACCAAGACAGCAGTTGCCCCAACTTTCATCAAATTGAGGGCAACGTCGTAGGTCACGCAATTCCCCAAAATTACTGGCATGGGCATATCCTGACAAAACTGTCCCAAATCCAGGGGATTGATGGACTCTGGTGACAGGTGAGCTGTTGAAACGACTGTTGCTTGAACAAACATTAAATCAGCACCAGCTTCTGCCACTACCTGACTATATTTACTGGCTCCAGCAGGGGTCAGACTCACAGCTGCAATACCACCTTGGTCTTTGATTTCCCGAATTCGCTGGGTAATCAATTCTGGCTTAATCGGTGAACTATAAAGTTCCTGCATCAGGGGAACAAACTCAGAATTTCCCACCGAGACAATGCGGTCTAGTATGGGTGATGGGTCAGGATAACGGGTTTGAATCCCTTCTAAGTTGAGAACCCCCATTGCCCCAATTTGGGACAATTTGACTGCCATGGACACATCAATCACCCCATCCATAGCGCTGGCGATAATGGGAATTTCCCGTTCAATACCACCAATACGCCAGCGAGTATCAGCCAAACTGGGATCGAGTGTCCGCTGTCCGGGAACAAGTGCAATTTCATCGATGCCGTAGGCTCTGCGAGCTATCTTACCTCGCCCAATTTGAATATCCACGCTGTTTTTCTTCCGAGATTATTTTAGCTAGGTTATCAAATTGGAGCGAAGATTGCTCGAACTATACAAAGAAACTATGAATTGTGAAGCATGAAGTATGAATTATGAATTCTTAATACTTCAGGTGCGACCCGTGGCGAATTTAATTCTTAATGGGTCAAGGGCACCTTAGCCTTTCCCTGATTTAGGTTTCTTGATGCTTGGGTGGCTAAGGTGGTTTTTTTCGGTAAGGTTTGAGGTTGCTGCTGGCTGTGATGGGATGATATCCGTGGTTGGGGTTTTCTTATCCTTTGGTGTGATTGTATTACTGGTGATTGTGCTACTGTTGTTACTCATCATCTGGCGGATTTGACTAATCAATGGCCCTAGCTTGCCTTCCTCTAACAAACCATTAATCATTGATAAGCCAGTGGTAGACAGTAGCAGTTTGTTGATGTCACCTACACTGCTAGCTCCGTTACCATTATTGCCATTGACACCGGGGAAGGAGTAAATCCGAGTATCTCCCAAAATTCCTGGCTGGGGAGCCAAGGCTTTGGCAATTTCTGGTAGTTGAGGGGCTAACTCTGGCCATATGGTAGTGATGATTTTAGCAGTTAGCTGAGCATCGCTGATGGAATTTTCGGCTTCGATCAGGGATCGTTTACCTTCTGCCTCTGCCAAGGCTTTATCCCGATTTGCCTCTGCTAGGGTGCGGATCGACTCAGCTTCTAGTTCTGCTGCTTGTCTGGCTGCTTCAGCTTGACGAGAGCGGCGGAATACATCGATTTCAATCACGTTTTGCTCACCAATCCGCCGTTGTTCGGCTTCTTGTTCAGCAGCAATGATAGAAAGGCGTTGTTGCCGTTCGGCTTCTTCTACTTCCGTAGCGGTGGCTACAGCGGCTTCAGCTTGAGCTCGTTCGGCTTCGGAATTGAAGCGATCGCGTTCTTTTTCGGAAATTGCGATCGCAGCGTCTTGTTGAGCAATTTTTGACTCTCGTTCTGCTTCTGCCAATTCTACCTGAGAATTAAGCAAGGCAGCATCGACGGTTTTCTGACGAGTAACTTCTGCTACTTCTGCTTCCTGTTTTTGCAGGATTTGTGCCACCTTGAGGGCTTTATTCCGTTCTTCTAATTCAATATCTGCCTGAATTTTCTTAGCTTGAACTGTCAGCTGTTGTTGAATCTTTTCCTCTTCTAAGGTTTTCTGACGATTAATTTCTGCCAATTCCGCTTCTTGTTTTTGCAGGGTTTGGGCTACCTTGAGGGCTTTATTCCGTTCTTCGAGGGTAATATCGGCTTGAATTTGACTTTGCTGCAAGGCTAGTAGCTTCCGAATTTCTTCCTCTTCTACAGACTTATTCTGTAAAATTTTAGTCCGCTGAATTGTGGCTGCTTCTGTGGCTTTAGCTTCTTCGATTTCTCGCTCACGCTGGGCTTTCAGGGCTTCAACCTCAAGCTTTTGCGCCAGTTTCGCTTCTTCTTGTTCTTGGGCAATGCGTAGGGATTGCTTTTCAGCGTTTAGTTCTTTCTCTTCAATGGCAACTTTGGTATTTAGCTCAACTTCAGTTTTTTGCTGAATTGATTGTTGAATGGTTTCCGTGCGCAGACGTACTCCTTGGGCATCAAAGAAGTTATTCGTATCGTAGGTATCACTCTCTTCTATCTCAGAAATCGCGATATTATTGAGGGTTAATCCGACTTTTCTTAAGTCTTGCTGAATCAAATTCAACACTTCATCAGCAAATCCTAATTTATCGGAATCAATTTCTGCCAAATTCTTTTTCTTTGCTGCTGCTCTAATAGCATCATCCGCCCGTTTTTCGATAGCTTCTTTAATATCTTCGGGGGAAATTTTACCTTCACGAGACAGTCGTTGGGCAGCAGTAATCACATCGTCTTCATTGGCATTAATACAGACATAAAAGGTTACCCGCATATTAGCCCGCAGGTAGTCTTGGGTGCGAACTGCTAGGTTACCTGTCCGCTCAACATCAATGGAAATTTCTCTGAGTGGGACACGGGTAAGTTCATGAAATCCTGGCAAAACCACACACCCGCCACTGAGAATAACCGTTTTCTTTTTGATAAAGACACCACCTGTCCGCAAAAATGCTTCGTTGTTGGGGGTGATGACATAAACTCTGGTGTAAGCCCAGATGCTTAATAGCAATAATACAATCAGACCTCCAATCACACCGGGGAAAAATAGAATTCCAGGAGGAAGCTGGGCTATAGATGACTGTACCGGAACAGTTTGCACTGTTGTATTCATCGATGAGTTTGACATGGCTAAATATCTTTCAGATAAATGGAGCTATATATACTAATCAGGGCAAATCAGAAAATTTTTGATAATCTTGAGCAACTTATATACATCACAGCAGGTTGTACGCCCTTGCTAACTAATGGGCATTGTCTAACCAGGCTTGCTGATCAGCACTATCTTTAAGGATCACGAGATAGTTATGATGGTGCCGATCAATCACTAATACTTTATTACCCCGTTTAGGAGTAACTGTTGCCCAAGTTGGTAAGGTGGCATTGACTGTAAGTAAATTACGAGCTGGATCTAGGACATCGACTTGACCGATTTTGCCTTGGTTTTCCTTGGGAAGGGTGGCAGAAGAAACTGTACCGTGACAGCCAATTAAGCGATCGCTACTGGTATCTTCTCCAAAGGAGGCGAAAATTTTTCCTATCGGTCGAGAGATGAATCCTCCGGTAACTAGGGTTAGGAATAATGACATTACTGATACCACCCCTGCCAAAAACCCAGTGGGAATACTGCCAGTAACACCACCAATGATGACATTGAACATCCAGCCGAAAAGTCCCAAAAGACTACAGTCTGTTGCCAAGAGTAAAATTAGGGGGGCTTTGCCGATACCTAGCCATCCTAGAATCTCAATACCACCTTCACCATCGGCATCAGTATCTGTATCAGTACCGAAATCTGCATCTACATCCAGATCCACATCCAGATCTACATCTGCATCTATATCCATGTCATCGTCTCCGCCACCGGAAACAATGACTAACAGAAACAGTAGAACTCCCATACCCAAAAAGATCCAGTAGGGGAGGTTGGCTAGGTTAAATAGCATGGGTGTATGCGATCGCGTTTTTTGAATGAATTGTTGCTTTATATATCCAGCCTAACGACTGGTTTCTTGGAAATCGGGACAATGTATAGTATTTTTAATGTTATTGCTGGTGCCCTTGACCCATTAAGAATTTAATTCGCCACGGGTCGCACCGCAAAAATTAACTCTAGGCATTCAGCCACAAGACTTAAGATTTATTTGGAATTTTAGGAATTACTAGGAAAATTCCGAGAATCAACACTTTAATTAGTAGTGGGGCAAAAACAAAGCTTAGGAACAGGCAAATTATCACAATGAATAATGATGCCACTTTCAATATTTCTTCTGTAGTGTTCACAGAAAGGTAAGTAGCTACTGCAGCAATCACCAAACTGATTAGTAAGGGCATATACTCTCGATTGAGTCACTAAATACTAATCAGGGTTAACCCCTAACTTTTATGGCTGAGATGGGCGTTTTGTTACAAAACTTAACTTAAGTTAACTTACAGGAGTTTTGGCGTTGCTTAAAGTACAGGTGATAGGGCACACTATGATCAGGAATTGCTGAAGACTTCAAAACAGTCTGGGTTTCTCTAGCAAGTCATGAGCCCACAAAACTAAGCCAAAAAAACTAAAAATTAGCAATAAACCATCCTAAGCACGGGAAAACTAAAGGGTACAACTACTAGATACCTGTACGTAAGCGATGAACTTTAGCTTTAACTTTTTTGATCTGTTCTGGATTTTTCTGATTATCTCCTCGTTGCAGCCCTTGTGGCAACGTCGCCAGATGCAATATAGACGTTTTCGAGCTTTGCAAGAATTCGAGGAGAACCGCAAAAGTCGGTTAATTTTACTGATTCACCGACAAGAGTCTATTAGCTTGTTTGGCATCCCTGTGTCCCGCTACATATCTATTGAAGATTCTGAACAAGTGCTCAGGGCAATCCGTCTAACTCCACCAGATGTTCCTATTGATCTTATTTTACATACTCCTGGGGGATTGGTGCTGGCTACAGAACAAATTGCTAGAGCTTTAATTCGTCATCCTTCTAAAGTTACTGTCTTTGTACCTCACTATGCTATGAGTGGTGGTACCATGTTAGCCCTAGCCTCTGATGAAATTGTGATGGATGCCAATGCTGTCCTTGGACCAGTTGACCCTCAATTAGGGAATACTGCTGCTGCTAGCATTCTCAGAGTTGTGGAGCAAAAGCCCCTTGAGAGTATTGAGGATCAAACCTTGATGATGGCCGATTTGGCAGCCAAAGCCATGAAGCAGGTGCAACGTTTCGTGCGAACGCTACTGCTAGACGATATCCCTAAGCAGAAGATTGACCCAGAACACATCGATAGAATTATTGACTTTCTTACCACTGGTCAAATCACCCATGACTGTCCGATTACTGTCGAGGAAGCCTCTGAACTAGGTCTACCTGTCACGGTTGGTCTACCTAAAGCTATCTATAAACTAATGGATTTGTACCCTCAACCTCAAGGTGGACGTCCATCGGTACAGTATATTCCTCTGCCATACAAACCTACTCCTACGTTACCGGATAACACCAGCAGATCGTTATCTGACAAGTAGTTTTTGATAATGCTGAAATGATGAGATAATCGGGTGAAGTGGATAAAATCAATTGCTCCACTCAGGGCTTAGTACGTACCTTACAGTACTCGTACTGGAGCTAAAAACCTTAGGGAAGCCCTACCATACGATTAAACCATCTGAAGAAGGAGAATTTAGGATAAATCTGGTAGGGCATACATCAACTTATTCCAGCATATCCCAATTTGGGGTTTTTGTGTCTTTTTCAGATGGCAATTACTAATTAGGTAAGCTATGAGCTATCAGTTATCAGTTATCAGCTATCAGTTATCAGCTATCAGTTATCAGCTATAAGCTATCAGTTATCAGCCTATGAACACGCTGCGCGAACAGCTATCAGCCATTAGCTATCACCGATTAGCCGTAGGCCAAGCTACGGGAACGAGACAGCTTGTCAATAAAATAAGCTGACCGCTGATAGCTGAGTGCTGAATACTTACGTAATTGGTAATTTGCTCAATATAAACTTTCCCAGTCCTAACCGAATTATAAGATAATACAATTGAGGTATGCGTTTGTCTCTGAGCCTTGATTCAATCTGAAACCTTAGAACTACTGGAATGGTCCCGCCTGTGCCAACACCTGGCTACGTTTGCGGCTACTAAGCTGGGAGCCTTTGCGGCTCGTTATCTCCACCCCCCAGCAACTCAACGGGAAAGCCTAGACCTGCTAGCCCAGACTAAAGAAGCCTATCAACTGGAAACGAGTTTAGACACAGGACTAACTTTTGACGGCATCCAAGATATTGGTGAATCTCTGGATCGGGCAGAGCTCCAAGGCATTTTGTCTGGTGAGGAACTATTAGCGATCGCAACAACCTTAGCTGGTGTGAGGCGTCTACGACGGTTTATTGAAGACCAAGAAGATGTACCAATTCTGAAGGAACTGGTGGCTGACAGCCGCACTTACCCAGAACTTGAACAAGAAATTCACCGTTGTATCGATGACCGAGGCGATGTAGCTGACCGGGCAACCCCGAAGCTGGCAGGGATTCGGACTCAGATGAAATCATTACGAGACCGAATTTATGAAATCCTCCAGGGGATTGTCCAGCGTAAAGGGGGGGCATTACAGCAACAGTTAATTACTCAACGGGGTGATCGGTTTGTACTCCCGGTTAAAGCTCCCCAGAAAGATGCTATTCCTGGTATTGTTCACGATACCTCTAGTACCGGTGCCACCCTATACGTAGAACCGAAGTCTATTGTTAGCTTAGGCAATCAACTGCGAACCCAGCGGCGGCAAGAACAAGTGGAATCGGAAGCAGTACGTCGTGCATTGACTGAACAAGTAGCAGCAGTTAAGCCAGACTTAGAACGGTTGCTGGTTGTAGCAACTACCCTGGATTTAGCTACCGCTAAGGCAAGGTATAGTCTGTGGTTAGAAGCCAATCCCCCCAGATTTATTGACCGCAATCAGAATGAAAGCATTACTCTGCGGCAACTCCGCCATCCCCTACTGGTGTGGCAGCAAAAACATGAACAAGGAACATCAGTGGTTCCGATTGATGTTCAGATTCAGTCCTATATTCGGGTAGTTGCTATTACCGGTCCGAATACTGGCGGTAAAACCGTTACGTTGAAAACCTTTGGTTTAGCGGCACTGATGGCAAAAGCGGGTTTATTTGTGCCAGCAAGGGAACCAGTAGAACTGCCTTGGTTTGACCAAATTCTGGCAGATATTGGAGATGAGCAGTCTATAGAACAGAGTTTATCCACTTTCTCGGGTCACATTCGCCGAATTAGTCGGATTATTGAGGCGATAACTACCCGAAAAGAAGAGTTACAGGTTGACAGGTTGCAGGTTGAAGGTTATCTGGTTGAAAGTTTTCCAGACAACATTCAACCAGATAACATCCAACCAGATAACATCCAACAACTTTCAACTCCTAATTCGTCACTCGTACTATTAGATGAAGTAGGAGCAGGGACTGACCCGGCAGAAGGTAGTGCATTAGCGATCGCATTACTGAAATACCTGGCAAACACAACACAATTAACCATTGCGACTACCCATTATGGGGAACTCAAAGCACTAAAATATCAAGACGAGCGGTTTGAGAATGCCTCGGTGGAGTTTGATGACCAAACCCTGTCACCGACTTACCGTCTATTGTGGGGTATTCCTGGTCGCTCCAATGCCTTGAGCATTGCTAGACGCTTAGGGTTAAACCCATCGGTGGTGGATCAGGCTCAAACCCTTTTGGGGGGAGCTTCGGAAGATGTGAATGAGGTAATTGCCGGTTTAGAAGCTCAACGGCGCACTCAGGAAACTAAAGCCCAAGAGGCTAATCAGTTACTGCAACAAGCTGAATCTCTCCATCAGGAACTCTCTGAACGGGCAAAACTTTTGCAGGACCGGGAACGGGAATTGAAGCTTTCCCAAGAACGGTCTGTGCAAGATGCGATCGCACAAGCTAAGAAAGAAATTGCCCAAGTGATTCGCCAGTTGCAGCAAGGCTCCCAAACTGCTCAAAATGCCCAAAAAGCCACAAACGCTCTTAAGGAGATTGCCCAGCGTCAAATCCCAGCCGCACCGCCTCCTAAACCAAAACCAGGATTCCGTCCCAAAGTAGGCGATCGCATTCGCATTCCCCGATTGAATCAGACAGCCGAGATCCTCAGTGCCGCAGATAATGGGGAGCTAACGGTACGCTTTGGCTTAATGAAAATGACCGTTGCCCTAACAGATGTGGAATCGTTGGATGGACAAAAGCCCGAAAATGTGCTAAAAACTACATCAAAACCAGCTCCAGCCCCAACCCCAGTCTCGCGGCCAGCTACGGCTGTGCGCACCTCAAAAAATACCATTGATATTCGAGGAAGTCGGGTAGCTAATGCAGAGATTGACATCGACCAAGCAATATCTAAGGCGATAGACTTTGGAGTACTCTGGATTATTCATGGCAAAGGAACTGGTCGATTAAGACAAGGTGTCCACGCTTTCTTGGAACAGCACCCTCTCGTGGAGCGTTTTAAGCTAGCCGAACAATCTGAGGGTGGGACTGGTGTTACCGTTGCTTACCTTAAATAAGGTCATAGGTTAGCGGGTTAACAGGTTAGCAGGTTAGCAGGTTAACAGGTTAGCAGGTTAACAGGTTAAAAGGTTAAAAGGTTAGCCGGTTAGCCGGTTAGCAGGTTAGCCGGTTAGCAGGTTAGCAGGTTAACAGGTTAGTAGGTTAGTAGGTTAGCAGGTTAGCAGGTTAGCAGGTTAGCAGGTTAGCAGGTTAGCAGGTTAG
>NZ_CEYLVT010000001.1:0-10259 GCF_982860115.1 Moorena sp. | reverse complement strand
AGGTTAGCAGGTTAGCAGGTTAGCAGGTTAGCAGGTTAGCAGGTTAGCAGGTTAGAATGCATTTTTGAACATTCAACCAGATAACCTTGGCCAATAGGCCACGCTACGCGAACAACCTTTAACCAGACAACCTTTAACCAGACAACATTCAACCAGACAACCTTTAACCAGACAACATTCAACCTTCTAACTTTAAACCAAAGCTTTAGCAGCAGGAAACATACCTTAATCTTTCGTAGTCCTGTTTCCAAACCTGTAACAGCGACGGGTAAACCGGATTTGCTTTAGTAAAATAAAATTATGGTTTCCACTGTCAAGATGCCAAAATCACCTCCTGCTTGGGAGGATTTGCCTCTGAGTCAAGCCGCAGACTCAATCGATCTCGATAATATCAAAACCCAGCTAGATTTAGTCTTGCTTAGTCTAGAAGCTCTAGCAGGTATTGGTTCAGAGGAGATGCTGCAAGCTGCTGCTGAATTAAATTTAGACTCAATGATCACAGACCGAGTAGCATTGTGGCGTCTGCGTCAGTCTAATCCCCTGCGCAAAAGTTCAGGAGGTCGGAAAAAGCTGGATGTGGAGGAAGCGCGATCGCTAGTTTTAATCATCTGTCACTTGGCTAAAAACCATCAAGAATTAATCCGTCGTGCGGTGGCTTTACTCGAACAAATGACACAACAAAACACTGAACCTCATCGTGCTGCTTTATTGGGAGATTATTTAGATAACTTTAATAACACTTACCGAGAACGGATGGCCGAAGAAGAAAATGTATCAACTGATAGCCTAAAGCAACTGGGTCTTAAACTATTAATCAATTTACTCTTCTATAGTGGCTCCAAAGGTCATCAGCGTTTATGGTTAGCCTTATTAGGTAAAGTCTCTTAAGAATTGTATGCAGGAAAATATAGCATTTTTATTTGAGATGTCAAACTAGGATTGATGGGAACTTCGGAACAGGGAACTTTGGAACTTCGGAACAGTATAAAATATCGATGCAGCGCCGACCTGAGGGGGGTTCGCCCACTCGCTATTGAATTAAGACTATCCGATTTTTGGTGTTATGATAAATCAGCATTTGGTTTTATGATCTATTTGTAAATGCTATAAAAATCAATAATTAACGATTAACAATTAACAATTAACAATTAACAAATGACTAATACATAATCACCAATGACCAACATAGTCCTGCGACGTTACACTCCTCCTACCTGTACCCTATCAATTTGGGCAAACCGCTCACCCTTATCTCGCTGGGTGGGAAAATCTCTGGTGAAGAAGTTGCGGTTTGAGTTGCGTTTTGATGACCCCCGCAAGCCAGAAGAACAACAGGTAACGTTACGAGGCAACACAGAAGATTTAGATGTATTGTATGAAGCGGTAGATGGCTATGTTCAGCACTTCCTTGAGCCGTCCCCAAACCAACTGGTTGCCTCTGGAAACTCTAAGGCCGTAGGCCACGCTACGCGATCGGCTGAGGTTACTCCCTTAACTGTCCTAACTCTTCCAACCCCTCAGGAAGAAAATGCCACAGCAGTTCCAACTCAGCAAATCCATCTGCAATCGAAAGGGTTACTGAGCCATAGCCTGTTTCTGGGTAAGCTGGCTAATGAAGAATCTGGCTCAGTAGTTGATTTAAGTGCTACACAGCTGTTTGATCTAGCCACCGCTTTGGATGAATATGCGGCTGAAGTAGTATCTCTACCAAAACTCAATCAGCCCAGTTGGACACCAGAATCATCCGGTTGGATGCGTACAGCAGCATCCATGGTGTTGGCAGTGGGTGTGACAGCAGCAGTGATTAAGTTGCTTGATAAACCTCAGCCTGTTGAGCAAGCCCAAACACTAACAACAGCACAATCGCAAAAAACAGCATTAGAGTCCAGCAAGATTGGGAAAAAGCGAGCCATCTCCCAGGTTCCCCCAGCACCGAGCACTCCCATCCCAACTCCCTCGGTACCACCACGTTTATCTCCAGGAACCAAGTTACCGCCTCCGCCTCCGGTTAAGCCACCCTCTCCACCAGTACGCACTGCGCCACCGCCTCCCGTCAAGCCACCCTCTCCACCAGTACGCACTGCGCCACCAATAGCCTCACGCCCCAATTCACGTCCGATTCTCACAATTGTTCCTCCTCCAGCTAGGAAACCAGACTCTCCTCAACTGAGTGCTACTAGTTCTACTAGTAGTTCTGTTACTAGTCCTGTTGCTAGTTCTGTTACTAGTCCTATTGCTAGTTCTGCTGTTAGTGCTGCTCCTGCTTCTGGGGCTAGTAATGGTGAGGCACGTGTTTCTGAGGCTAGTAAAACTAATTTACCTGCTGCTGATGCCAATACCCAACCCAAACCAACTCCACCGAGTTCCATCGCTGTAGTACAAACTGTGTCAAAATTGCCAGTGATTAAACCAGCGCCCTCTCCTACTGAGGTAGGAATTCAGGATTCTTCTAGAGAAAGTCTATCCATCTCCACAGAAACAGTGGTAATCCCTGAGGCCGAGTCTTCGATTTCTCCTATTTCTACTACTTCTATTACTTCTACTTCTACTTCTTCTAGGTCTACTACTACTAATGTGGCGGTTCAAGCCATCCCTGCTCCTCAACAGAATGTGTCTACTCTCGACAGAGGTTCTTCTACCTCTAGAATTATCGATCAAGCTGTGCCTGGACTTAATGTCCCGAGTAGCCCTGTTATCGATCAAGCTGTGCCTGGACTGAATGTCCCGAGTAGCCCTGTTTCTGATTCTTTAAACTCATCCAAGCCTACTATTGCGAATCCGATATCTCAGAATACCCTGTTTGATAAGATTTCTCAGGTAGCAGAAGCCAGACGATATTTCCAGGAGCGCTGGCAACCTCCCGAAGGGCTACAGAAAACCTTGAACTATAGTTTGTGGTTAAATAATAATGGTACTATCCGACGTATAATTCCCCTTGGGCAAGCAGCCAAAACCTATATAGACAATGCCCCCATACCTCTGATCGGTGAAACTTTTGTGTCCCCTTTAGAAGGGGAAGGTATACCAAAAATTCGGGTGCTGCTACACCCAGATGGTAAGGTACAAACTTTGTTGGAAGGGATGAATTGAGGCTATTGATTGCCAGAACAATTTAGATCAAAGTAATTCTCCACAATCTTTACTATACGCTCCGCCGCACGACCATCCCCAAAGGGATTAATGGCATTTGCCATCCCCTGATAAGCTACTGAATCACTCAATAACAAACTTGCCGCCCCTACCATCTGTTCCGGGTCGGTTCCTACCAACTTCCCAGTCCCAGCTGCGATCGCTTCCGGTCGTTCTGTCGTCTTACGCAATACCAGCACTGGCTTACCCAAACTCGGTGCTTCCTCCTGCAATCCGCCAGAATCAGTCATCACTAAATAACACCGTTGCATTGCTGCTACCAATTCCACATAATCCAGCGGTTCTGTTAAAAATACCCGCTCATGGTCCCCCAACATTGCCCTTAGGGGTTCCCTGACCGTAGGATTACGATGGAGAGGTAACAATAACGCTGTATCTGGGAACTTATCTAGAATCTGGAGAAACCCCTGTGCTATATCCTCCAGTGGTTTCCCCCAATTTTCCCGACGGTGTACTGTTGCTAAAATCGTGCGGTATCCTTCCCAATCTAAACCCGGAACCTCACACACTGGTTCCCGCTCAGCCACCATCAACAGGGCATCAATCACCGTATTCCCAGTTTTATGAATTGCGCCAGTGACTCCAGACCCCTCCAAATGCTCTACTGCCAGGGGAGTGGGGGCAAAATGTAATTGAGTAATCTGAGAAATCAGCCGTCGATTGGCTTCCTCTGGATAGGGATTAAACAAATCATTGGTGCGCAATCCCGCCTCCACATGACCCACTGGGATACGTTGGTAAAACGCTGCCAAGGCCGCAGCAAAGGCCGTAGTTGTATCCCCCTGCACAACTACTAACTTGGGCTGCAATTCCTGAAATAACTCCTCTAACCCCCGTAAACTCAAACAAGTAATATCGGTCAGAGTTTGCTTGGGCTGCATAATTTCTAGATCCCGATCCGCCCTCAGGTCAAACATCTGCATTACCTGGTCTACCATTTCCCGATGCTGACCCGTTAACACCACCTGAGTCTTAAATTTACCAGAGCGTTGGAACTGAAGAATCACCGGAGCTAACTTAATTGCCTCGGGACGAGTCCCTAATGTGATACAGATTTGAATTGGAGACTTGGTTGAACCCTGGTTTAGGGTCTTGGGTTTAGGGTCTGGGGGAATTTCCAGGGGTTTCATAATTACAGCATTTCTCAATTGGCTGAAGTACTTTCGTTCTGGGTTGCGCGGGAATAGGGAATAGGGAGTAGGGAGTAGGGCAAGAGTCACCGGTAGTGGGTAAACCCATGGCAGGAAGGGAGGGAGGGAAGGGCTGCGAAAAATGTTCAACCGTTGCTACCCCTCAACACTCAACACTTAGCAATAACCCAAGCGAGTCAATAATAGAACAATTTCATCAATAGCACGATAGAGTGTAGTAACAGATTGGTCAGATTGATTTACCAGAATACTAAATACCAAGGTTTGATAGTCAGGAATATCAAGATAGCCGGATAAGGCTGAGACACCACTTAATGTACCAGTCTTAGCCTGGAGCTTACCAACAGCTGCGGTATCACGAAAGCGATCGCCTAAAGTTCCACTAACCTCAGCCGTAGCCAAGGATTCTCGATAAACCTGAGCTAATGGGGTTTGTGCCATCAGTCTCAGAGTTTGTGCGATCGCAAACGGACTAGCTAAATTATGGCGAGATAACCCAGACCCATCAGCCAGACTATAGCTTTTTGGGTCAACCCCTAACTCTGTTAAGCTCTGTTGAACCGCTACCAGACCCAACTTAGGGCTAGACTCACTCCCCACCTCTGTTTCCAGTTGGTGCAATAATGCCTCAGCATACAAATTATTACTGTGCTGATTGATTTCCTTTAACAATAGCGCTAAGGGAAGAGATTCTACCGCTGCCAACTCTGTGGTTGTTTGTGTATTGGTTATTTCTGTATTATTAACATTAGAACGCAATCTATTATTAACCTCTCTTCCCATCCCCTGATCTGATGATCTGACCATCTCAGCTGAACTGTCTTTTACCAGTGCCTTAATCACAGCAATTCCCTCAGCTTCCAGGATACGGCGGAAGGACTCCAGGAAATAATTGGCTGGGTCGCGAACTGCTAACCCCCAGAAGTCTGGTGCAGCATCTGCTGCCAGTTGACCGTTAATCACTAACACCGGCTCACCTAAAACTCCCATTATTTCTACTGAGTATGGTATTCCGGCCTTACCGGTAACAGCACGATTATCCACACGCCACTGTCTAGCCGCTACCCCATCACTCCAACTAACGCGCAATGATTTTCCTGGCTGTTGGGGAAATAGGGTTAGTCCAACAGTATTTTGATTGAGAATAAGTCGATTAACCGAAGCGCCATAGTATAGATAACTATCGCTCCACTCCCAGGTTGGATTGATAATACCATAGGGAGTATAGCCATCTTCTACAATTAACTGTTGCACCAACCTTACCCCTTGACCCTTTAGTTGTTGTGCCACATCTGTTAACTGGGTATTGCTTAAGCTTGGGTCTGCTTGTCCCACAATCCGTAAGGACGTCAAATAGGGGCTAGTGCCAGTACCATAAACCGGTGTGCGAATCCGGTATTGTTCACCTAGTTCACGTAACGCTGCTGCTGTGGTAAAGAGTTTGATATTGGATGCTGGGATAAAGAAACGTTCTGATTCAAGACTGTAGAGGGGAGCTGAGTCGGCTAAGGGTTGAATCAAAATGCCCCAACGCGATCGCATAAATTCGGGACGACTGATTATGGCATCAATAGCTGTAGTTAAGTCAGCAGGACAAATCTTTTTTGGAAAGGATTCCGGTTTCTCAACTACTTCAACTACTGTCGGTGTCGCCATCACCCCTTGCTTGATGACTAACTGTACAGCTAACCACAACACCAGCAGAGTTATTGGTTTTCCCCATCGATGTAAGGGATTTGGCATAACTCACAACTCATAACTCACAACTCATAACTGACCTACGGGCATCTTGGTGGAACGGGCATCTTGCCTGTTTCCTGCCGCAACTTACAACTGACCCACTGACGCCCTCAGCACTCCATTGACTTCTCTAATCCGTTAATGACTAAACTATTAAAAATTACTCCTCAACGCTGGCTCATTATCCTATCCCTATTGATTATTACACCATTAGGGATTCTTTCCAAGTACTACTCTGGTCTTGGAGAAAAATGGGTTCATGACTACTCTGGTGCTATTTTGTATGAGATTTTTTGGTGTTTAGTGATATTTTTTATTATTCCCAATCGCCAAGCAATAACCCGAATTACTTTAGGAGTTTTTAGCGTTACCTGTGCCATAGAATTATTACAACTTTGGCAAACCCCTCTCTTAGCACCAATTCGTGCTTCCTTAATCGGTAAATTCCTCTTAGGAACTACCTTTGTATGGTGGGATTTCCTTTATTATGCCATTGGCAGCGTCTTAGGTTGGCTATGGTTACGGCAAATCTCCCAGTTTTGTAAACTGATTAGATAATATATACCGGACATGATATTACTCAAAAATAACGGATATTTCTACCTTTCCTGTTGGATCTAATCCAATATATTGAGCACGAATAGTAGTACCAGCTTTAACAGGAACTAGGGGAGTCATGGAGCCTAAAGATAGTAAATCGCCTTTCTTCAAAACTTTACCTGATGCCTTCAAAGAATCTTTTAACCAAAGTACTACCTGTAAGGGATTTCCTAATAAAGCACTACTTTTCCCAACAGCTAACTGATTGCCAGCCTTATCTACCATTACAATCTTTATATTTTTTAATCGTTCTTCCCAATCAGGGGTAGCAGATAAAGGAATCGCTGTGCCTAACACTCCCAAGCGAGCACCCACATTAATGGCTACCAAATCAGTGCCATCAAAACTCACTTTTGGGTCATAAACTAAATCTGGCAGTTCCATGAAGGGAATGACGGCATCAAGAGCAGCTAATGCTTCTTTAGGGGTAGTAGCATTATTAATCTCTTCGCTACCAACTCTAACCATTAAGTCTCCTTCATATACAGGTCGAGTACCGAATTTGGCAGGGACAACCGCTCCACTGTTGAGCAACATCTTTTCGAGAAGTACACCTCGTATGGGTTCAGAGACTTTGAAGCGCTCTTGAGCAGCAGGATTAGTCAGTCCAGCTTTGTAACCTACAACGTTTCCTAAACTAGAGCTCAACTGTTCTACAAATTGGTCTTGCAAAGCCTGAGCTTCTTCAACGGTTAGCTTAGTCGCAACTGCCCTAGCTGGGGTTTTGTTGAGATAGCTAGTTGTCAATTCCTCCACCAGACGACCCTCAGGGGTTTGATCTAAAACTTTAGTACGAGAGCTACTAGTTGAGTTGGAGTTGTTCTTAGCCCCAGTGAGGTTGCAGCTTGGCAGATATAGAACTGAAGCCAATAGTACAATTGCTAGGGAAATAGATTTGATATGTTGCATGGTGTTGCTAGAGCTGTTTTCAGGATTCAAAGCATTTGGCATAACTCAAGAGCCGAAAATTGCTTCAGTTCCATTTTTTGGTGTTACTTATGAGTTACATAACGGGAAGTATACATAAAGAGGAGGTAACCATGAGCGTAGACAAAAGCTTAGACAAAGGGGAATGATTTCAGCTTATCCCATCTCTGAATCAATACACTAGTTGATCAGGACTTTCGGCGAGCTAATCAGCAATCGGTAGTGTTGACGGTTAACTGTTAACGGTTGACTGAATACACTCAGTCGTCAACGGAAAATCCTATTCCCTGTCTTCGAGGATCAGCTTCAAGAGATTATTAATCCAAGTCAGATCATGTCCGGTGGAACACTGATCTCGGAACATCCCAAATCTGTAACTGGAGTTTGAGCGTCTCGCTGACTAGCCTATAGCCAGCTAGCAAGATGCTTGCACTACAAAATAACAAGTAACAAGTAACGAGTAATAAGTAACAAGTAACGAGTAATAAGTAACAAGTAACAATTTACCTGAATACGAAGTGATTAAGAGGTGCGCGCCCCTTCGCGCCCCGCGTTGGGCTTTGCCTAAAGGTGCGCGAATTTAATTCTTAATGGGTCAAGCGCACCTCCGGACTTGCTCTCATACCTTGGCGATTAGGAAATATATCAATAAGTAAAAATGAACCAATCACCAAACACTGGAACAATTTTAATCGTTGATGATAATCCCAATAATTTATCAGTTCTCTACAAAACTTTGGAAAGTGCTGGGTTTCAAGTCAGAGTAGAAATGGATGGTGAAGGAACTCTTGAACAAGTAGAATATGAACCACCTGATCTCATATTGTTAGATGTTAATATGCCAGGTATTGATGGATTTGAAACCTGTAAACAACTCAAAAATAATCCAATATCTAAAGATATTCCCATAATTTTTATGACCGCGTTTGCTGATATAAACCATAAGATAAAAGGATTATCTTTAGGTGCAGTAGACTATATCCCAAAACCCTTTGAACAAGAAGAGGTATTAGCTAGAGTCAGGCTCCATTTAAAACTCAATTTTTTAAGCAAAACCCTTGCTGAACAAAATGCCTATCTCCAAGATGCTAAACAAAAAGCAGAAGTAGCTAACCAAGCCAAGAGTGAATTCCTAGCTAACATGAGTCATGAACTCCGTACTCCCCTAAACGGTATTCTAGGATATGCTCAAATTCTCCAACGTGATGCGGCTAAAGCCGCCTCCAAAGGTGAACGAAATTTAACTGCCAAGCAACTGGAAGGCTTAAAAATTATTCAGAAAAGCGGTGGCCATTTGTTGACTTTGATCAACGATATCTTAGACTTTTCCAAAATCGAAGCTGGCAAAATGGCACTGTATTCCACAGAATTTAATTTACCAACCTTCTTAGAGGAAGTTGTGGGAATCATCCGCATGCGAGCTACTGAAAAAGATATTGTGTTGAGATTTCAACAAAAAACTAATTTACCGACTGGTGTTAAGGCAGACGATAAACGGCTCCGACAGGTACTGATCAACTTGTTAGACAATGCAGTCAAATTTACCGACCAAGGCAATGTAACTTTCAACGTTGGAGTGATTCAAGACCAAAACCCTACCTCCGGTGATCAGGAGAAAGATTCCAAAATCCAACATCGGACGATTCGCTTTGAGGTGATTGATACCGGGATAGGAATTAGCCCTCAACAATTAGAGAATATTTTCCAACCCTTTGAACAAACGGGGGATAGCAAATATCGGGCAGCTGGAAGCGGCTTAGGCTTAGCCATCTCTCGGCAGTTGGTGGAATTGATGGGAAGCCAACTAAACGTTAAAAGCGAGTTAAGTAAGGGGTCAATCTTTTGGTTTGATGTTGCCTTACCTGTGGTTAAAATTGTTACCGAAGCTAAACGGAATATTGCCGGTCAAGTGATGGGTTACCACGGAAAACGACGCAAACTGCTAGTTGTGGATGATAACAAAGAAAATCGGTTGGTATTACTCAACATGCTTGAACCGTTAGGCTTTGAGGTGGTAACCGCAGACAATGGTCAGCAGGGATTGGATGTCGCCATAGCCATCCGACCCGATCTGATTTTGACTGATTTATTCATGCCGGTCAAAACTGCTTTTACCATGGTGCCAGAAATGCGGGAAATACCCGATCTGAAAAATGTGCCAATCATTGCCCTTTCAGCCCGTACTTTTGACATAGTCCAGAAGCAGAGTCAGATGCTGGGCTGTGAAGGTTTTATACCGAAACCCGTTGACCAGGATCAGTTACTTGCTTTGTTGGAGCAGCTGTTGGAATTGCAGTGGGTTGATGACTGAGGTACTCTAAGACTAATTTTCTTTAGTCAAGACAGAGCTCAAGGATAGGGGGAAAGGTTAAAGGGAAAGCGAAAAGCCCTGTGATTATATCCTTTGCCCTTTAATGTTTCACTTTTTCGAGATTGATTAAGTCAGTCAGGGATTTTTAAAAATGGTATAAGACCAAATCATCTCATGTCCGAGAGGATCGGTATTGTAATATGTTGGGAATAGGTATTAGGTATTAGGTAATTGTGATTACTCCTCTAGGATTACCTCTTATCCATTACCTATTATCCATTACTTACTATAGTAATTTTCAATTGGGTGAAGTGCTTTCGTCTTGGGTTAATGGGAGTAGGGAGTAGGGAGTAGGGAGTAGGGAGTAGGGAGTAGGGAGT